>DATLVI010000033.1 GCA_035577545.1 Verrucomicrobiia bacterium | reverse complement strand
GGACGAAGCTGCTGTGAGTAAATTGTCGTTTGGTTTCATCAGTACTTGGCAATCTCGGTGACAAAAATATTGGTGTTCGGTGGCTGTTTGGAGGCGGTGCTAAGCGCGAACCACGGCCAAATAATGCGCAACTGGGTGGCTTCCAAGTTGGCAAACCCGGGAACCGCAGTAGCAGTAATCTCACACTTAAACATGGCATTGGACGCGGACGCGGCATTCGTTTCCTGTCCATTGCCGGTGAACCAGCGGAAAGTTGGTGGCGTCACGCCAATCGTGGCAATACCGGTTTGAATATCAATCTTTCGGGCGGCGATCGTGTCCTGCGCAACCATGCCACAGATTGAATCATCGGCGGCATTCTTGGCCGATGTAAGGGCCTGCGGAAACAAGCCGAGTATGGTGAGCAGGCCGATCGCTACGATAGATAGTGCCAATACGACCTCGATGAGCGAAAACGCTGCGGTGGCTTTCAGCGGTCTGGATGATTGTCTAATCGCGCTCATTGGATTGCCACTCGACCAAGGACGGAACTAACCATTACCGTCGAAATATTGCTGTTGGTACCGACAATTGAAACCGCGGTATTCGTGACGCCTTCACGGACAATGATGATTTGATCGACCGGGGAAACGAGGCTGCCATTTGGCTTAAAAACGATACTGCCCGCGGAGTTAGGATCGATGAGGACGCCCGCAGGCAGATTGTTCCACTTGTCCACTTGGATGTTGTTGGCAAAAACGGCGACCGCACCCCGCGACATCCGCAGCTCTGTTTGTGTGCGGTGAGTGATGGCGAATTGACGTGCCAGCTGGGCCGTATTCGAAACCTGGCGTGTGCCTCCCTGCACGCCCGCCGAACGGGTGAGGCCCGACATTGCGGGAATTCCAATGGCGATAACGATGCCGATGATCACGAGCACCGCGATCATCTCGATCAAAGTAAATGCGTTTTGTCTCTTCATTACCAACTCTTGATGTCGTCAGCAGTTCCACTTATGCCGTCAGGACCGTACGACCACACAATGACAGTTCGCGGCACGGTCGGAATGCCGGGAGTGGCGTTCGTGGTCACTTGATTGTCATAATCGACATCGAACAGGAAAGCGTATTGGTTGTTCCACGGATCAACAAGAGCACCGTTGGAATCCATTTTCAGATTGAGGAACTGGATTCCCTTGGGATTGTGCTGGGATGGAACATAATTAAGAATCGCTGTTCTGCTGCCCAAAAGCAGCGCGGTCACATCCGGAGTTGTCCGGATCCCCGTAACCGTCGTCTCCGCTGCGGGCTGTCCAAGGCACATGGTCGTGGCAGGATCCACCGGCCATTGGCTGTATTCGTTCAAATAGGCCTTCCAGCCGGTTTCGATGGCGTGAACCTCAGTTTGAGCCTTGGTGATCTTGGCCTTCTTCATGGCAGCGCTAATCGCGGGGAAGAGCAGGGCGGCAAGAATGCCGATGATGGCAATGACGGTCAGAAGTTCGATTAGCGTGAAGCCGCGGTTGAATCGTGAAGTGTTTTTCATGATGTTTTCCTAATTCGACTGCCAGTTGGTGATGTCGTCATTGGTGCCATTATCGTTCTTGCCGTCGGGTCCGGTGCTCCAAAGGTCGTACGTGGTTTTATTGATCGTGCCAGGGGATTGATATCGGTACTCATTGCCGAAAGGATCGATGACTTCTGATTTCGAGATCTCGTACGGAGTGAAAGCGGTAAAATACTTCTTTCCTCCGCCGACGCCCGCAAGTGCGTTGTACAACACCATCGTGCTACCCGGCCCGGGGATGGCCGGCTGCTGTGGATAGATCCCAATATCGGCCTTGTAGTCTTCCAGTTTGGCCTCGAGCGTTGCGATCCGAGCCACAGCACTCGACCTTCTCGATTTCTGAAGAGCGTACTTGGAGGCCCCGACGATGAGCGCCGCGAGGATTCCGATAATGGTGATCACAGTTAGCAATTCGACGAGGGTAAAGCCGGAACGATTTGCAGAGAGCTTCATCGAGTATTTCCTCGCTCACGGAGTTCGGTTTCCATGCGTTCACTAATCCACTGCTTGATCATTGATTGGTAGTTTAAATACCGCGACCGCGCCAGTCGTTTGATCCGCGCCAGCATCCGCGGATCGATCCGCAACGTGATCGACGTCGACTCCGTCTGGTCGGCGTTGATGATCGATTCGTCCATCAGCTTCGCGTCGATTCGATGCGACACCCAGAACTTCGCCTCGTCATGCTCGCACGCGAACTGCGGTATTTCCTCCCACACGGTTACGACATCCATAACTGCTGCCTCCTGCTGGGTGTGGTTAAAAATGGCGGTTGCACCAACGTCCCCCTCACCCGTCCCCGTAAACTATGACGGGGCCGGCCTCTCCCCCGGGGGGCGAGGCATGCGTTTCCTCTCCCCTTGGGGGAGAGGAGTAAGGTGAGGGGTGCCGTTGGCTTCTGATCACCACTCCGTCCCCCTACAATTCTGATCACGACGTCCATTCAGACACCTTCCTGTCGTAGAAGTATTCCTCTTCCTCCGTCATCGACCGCGAACCGATCACGCGCACCTGCTTGCCATCCGAGCGGTACACGCTGAAAATCCCGCGCCCTGTCAACGTCCGCCCAAGATAAAACGCCCGCGACTCCTTCGCGAACCGTCCCGAATCAGGAAACAACCGAATGCCAAGCGGATCTTCAAATGACTCTTCGATTTCACGGGTCGTCGGTGAATTCTTCGCAACAAATGGCGGATCTGACCAATCAAACTCCATAATCCTGTAACCACATTGTATGTACAGCGTACCCACGCCCCTGTCAACGACTTTTTGCGTAGAACGGGCGTCCCGCCCGTTCCCCGCATTGTAGGGCGGGATGCCTGTCGTGTAGGTATCCCGCCGTTCCTTCGTTGAACAGGCGTCCCGCCTGTTTCCGGCCCACCGCCCACTTTCTGTGTTTTCTTGACTCACACGCCTTTTCTTGCTCTACTCCCTTGTCCCGGCTGATAGCGGAGATTGATGCGCAATGAATAAGGGAATCATGGGAATCAGGACAATCATCGCGATCGGTTTTACACTCGCCGTAGTTAATGCCCAGGCCGCCACCAATAGTTGGATATTTGGAGGAAGTGACTTTTGGGACGTCGCCTCGCGGTGGTCCTTGGGACACGCCCCCGCCAGTAGCGACAGCGCCATCTTCGTCACGAATACGACGGCCAAGACCGTCACGATAGACGATACTGATACAAGTTTTTTCCCCAGCACGCTAACAATCAGCAATCTCACTGTGGCCGGCCCGGCCAGTGCGACCACGACCAACACGTTGAACCTTACCAATATGAACCTCGGGGCCCTCGTTCCGCTGAATGTCATCAACACTTTGACCATCGGTGCCCGCGGGCAATTGCAATTCATCAGGTCCATGCTTCACGCAGGGAACGCCTCCATTGACGCGAATGCAGTTCTGTTATTTGGTCTCGGTACGAACAGCAGCTCGGTTGTGGTCAGCAACAACCTGACACTGGGTGGCAAGCTCAACGTTGCCGACTCTGGCGGCTTCTTTACTGCCGGCAGCTACACGCTATTCACTTACGGCGGTGCGTTGACCTATAACGGGCTGACGGTCGGCACGACCCCTTCAAACACCACTTGTACGATCGATACCAGCGTCTCGGGCTTGGTTAAATTGACGGTAAGTGGATTTGTACCCCCGCCATCGACTGGCACGGTCCAACTAGTCTCCATCGTGCGGAGCACGAATAATATCGCAATTACGTGGGCCGCCACTGGCGGCACCACCAGTCGCGTGCAGGTCACCAGCGGCACCTTGGACGGTAGCTACAGCAGTAACAATTTCGTCGACATTTCAGCTTCTCAGTTTATCGCACCGGGGAGCGGCCTCGCGACCAACACCTATATCGAGGTTGGCGGCGCGACCAACGCCCCGTCCCGCTTCTACCGCGTCCGCCTCTCCCAGTAGCGGCTATTCCAAAGTGTAATCCGGCTACTTCTTTGCCTTTTTGGCGGTTGGCTCGCAGAACATTCTCACCGGCTAGTGCGGTTACTTGGCCAATTTTGGGCTCTTTTTAGCTACTACATCCCTTGAAATGCCCATTTTACCTAGGTTTCGAGGCGATGGCATGGCCACTGCTAAACTAACGCTCACGATGAAGGTCTTGATTGCAGATGATACGGATTCCGTTCGGTTCGCCCTGCGCCTGGTGCTCGAACATCTCGGCCACGAGGTGATCGGCTACGCCACCAATGGCCAGGACGCCATCGATAAGTGCGCCAGCATGCATCCCGAGTTGATCGTGATGGACGTGCGCATGCCTCTCATCGACGGACTCACCTGCACGACCATGCTCTCCAAATCCAGCCCCGACTCAAAAGTCGTCATCGTCACCGGCAGCCGCACCACGGAATCCGAAGCTCGCGAAGCGGGCGCCCGTGGATTCGTCGAGAAGCCGTTCGACGTCCGCGAGCTGGACCGCGCAATCTGCGGCGCACTCGCCGCCGCGTAATTTCTCCCCCTGTAGCCGCGTCGTAAGGCGCGGTTTTAATTTTTTCACTATTTTCTTGCCATACCACACATTTGTGTGGTATCACATCTTTCGTGCAAGAATCGCTGACACCACCGCAACAAAAGCTGCTTACCTACATCCTCGACAGCATCCGCAAAAGCGGCTCACCGCCCACTGTCCGCGAAATCTGCGCCAAATTCGGCTACCGCTCCACCGGCACCGCCCGCGATCATCTCGGGGCCCTTGAAATCAAAGGTTACCTCCGAAAACTCCCCGGCAAATCACGCGGCCTTGTCCCCAGCAACTGGTCCAAACTTCTCCGCGCCGAGTTCCTCCTTCCCATCCCCATACTCGGCCGTGTCCCCGCCGGCGGCCCGCTCCTCGCTGAGGAAAACATCGAGGGTAGCCTCGACCTCAGCGAGGAGTTCGCCGGCCAAAAAACTTTCGCCCTCAAAGTCCATGGCGATTCGATGATCGAAGCCGGAATCTGCGAGGATGACCTCGTAATAGTCCGTGCCCAGCCCCACGCCGAGCCCGGCGAGATCGTCGTCGCGCTGGTCGACGGTGAATCCACCGTCAAGCGCCTCGAGCGCCGCAACGGCAAACTCTGGTTGCAACCTGCGAATCCCCGCTACGAGCCAATTGCCGTCGGTGGCGACACCCGCATCCTCGGCAAGATCATCGGCGTGATCCGCAGTTACGAGCGCAAATACTGAGTACAGCCGCAGCGGGTACCCAGGCGTAGTTGGTGCCCTGGCGCAGCCAGTTTCGTCGCTTGCGCAACGCCCACCCGCGCCGTACTATTCCCCCGTCTATGGAAACCGAAATCATGACGGTCAGAGAGGTCGCCAATTATCTCCGCCTGAGCGAGAAGACTGTCAGTCGCATGGCGCAGGAAGGCCGGATCCCTGCGCAAAAACTCGCCCACCAATGGCGCTTCCAACGTAGCTCGATCGATTCGTGGATGGCCAACCGCGCGGCGATACCTGCCGACGAACAACAACTTTCTCCCGAAGACACCGGCCTGCCCGCGGCCCTGACCGTCGCCAACGTCATCACGCCCGCGCGCATCAGCCTCAACCTCACCGCGCCGGACAAGAATGGCGTGTTGCGCGAGTTGTGCGCGCTCGTTCTCGACCCGCGCGAGGAACGGCTCTTCGAAACGCTCCTCCAGGCCCTCCGGGCGCGTGAAGATTTGTGCCCCACCTGCATCACCGAGGGCGTTGCCATCCCGCACGCCCGCAACGCCCTCGTCGGCCTCGTCGACAGCCCCGTGCTCGCCTACGGCCGGCACAACCAGGGCATCGACTTCGGCGCATTGGACGGCAAGCCCGTTTATCATTTCTTCCTGCTCTGCGCGCCCAACGTGCGCCAGCACCTGCAACTGCTCTCGCGCCTCGCCCGGCTCGTGAACAACGCGGACTTCCGCGCCAAATTGATGACCGCGAAGTTGCCCGACGACGTCCTCGCGATGATTCGCGAGGCCGAAGACCGCCTCGTGCCGCACTAAACCATGCGCTTTCCGATTTATCGCCCCCGCCGATTGCGGCAGAACCCGAAGCTCCGCGCGCTCGTGCGGGAGACGGAGTTGTCGGTCAGCCACCTCGTCATGCCGCTGTTCGTGCGCGAAGGCTCGCGTCTCCGCAAACCAATCAGCTC
>DATLVI010000032.1 GCA_035577545.1 Verrucomicrobiia bacterium | reverse complement strand
CCCATTCGTGAGTTTTGGCGTATTTCAAATTCTTTGGAACGTTCATGGGCCTTTCTTGAGAATTGGTTTCTTCTGGATAACCGCCGGGAACCTTTTTCCACGAATCTCGATTTCAATCTGCGTACCGACAGACGCGCAAGCCGTTTCCACGTAACCCATACCGATACCTACGCTCAAGGTGGGCGATTGCGTGCCGCTTGTGATTTCGCCGACCTTTCGGCCGTTCGCCAGAATAGCATAGTGCGGTCGCGGCGGCGGCGATTTCTCGGCCATCGTGAAGGCGACAAGCTTGCGACCGACTCCTTTCGCCCTCTGCTCCACGAGCGCATCACTTCCAATGAACGCGCCTTTGTCAAATGAGACAAACTTCCCAAGGCCCGCTTCCAATGGCGTGGTCTCCTCGCTAAGGTCGTTCCCGTGAAGCGGGTAGCACATCTCCAGGCGCAGCGTGTCGCGGGCGCCAAGTCCGCACGGCTTGATGCCAAATGGCTCACCCTTGGCCAGCAACATCCGCCATAAATGCGGCGCGTCGGCCGCTTCGCAGAAGATCTCAAGCCCGTCCTCACCGGTGTAACCCGTGCGCGCGACCCAGCAGTCCTTGTCAAATACCTGGTGTCGCTGCACATGGAAATGCGGCAGCGTGGCCGAAAAGTCAAAGAACTTGCTCGCCGCCGGTCCCTGGAGCGCCAGCGCTGCAAAGCGATCGCTTAGGTTCCCGATTATCACTGACACCGTCGTTTCAGTGTTCATCCACACGAAATCTTTCTCGATGTTGCCCGCGTTTACGATGACGAGATAGACGCTCGGCTCAAGACGATAAACGATCAAATCATCCAAGACGCCGCCCTGATGATTGCACATCAGCGTGTATTGGGCCTGACCGACAGAGAGTTTGGTCACATCGTTGGTCAGCAAGCCGTTGAGCGCTCGTTCCGCGTTCGGCCCCGCAACCAGAAATTCCCCCATGTGCGAAATGTCAAAAAGCCCAACTCGCTCGCGCACCGCGGTATGCTCCGCAAGAATCCCCGAGTATTGCACTGGCATTTCCCATCCACCAAACGCCACCATTTTCGCGCCGCACTCAAGGTGCGCCGCGTACAAAGGCGTGCGTTTGAGGGTTTCAGCGGTGCGCATGGCGGGTAACGTTAACGGGGGGCTGCATCGGAGTCAATTTAGGAATCTGCGGCATGAATTTGTGCCCTAAACCACCAAGTTCCCAACGTGTGAGGCCTCGAAAACCCCTGTAAAATGGGTTCGTTTTCCAAAACGAACCCATTTGCAAACGCCTCTGCAAACGGCATAAGTGCTTGTGGGTATCGGAAATACATAAACAAGTCCTCGAATTTGAAATGGGTTCGTTTCGCAGAAACGTATAGGGACCCTCGTTCCCCGCAAAACCACCGACGGAACGCCACTGTGGCCGAATCCGACAAGACCCGGCACGCTGTGATTTCGCCGCAATTTCCCGGTAAGGAACCGTCCCGGTTGCCGCCTTCGCTTTCCATAGTTTGTCATTCTGAGCGAAGCGAAGAATCTCTCATTCGCAGATCGGCGCGAGCAAATCACCTCCGGCCCTACCTCGCTAATTAACCTCCCGCACGAGATCTGTTTGCCGCATTCGGCTTCGCCAAACGAACCGGATTCAATTTCCTCATCTCTCATCGCGTAACCCATTGTGCCCCTAATGATAAATGCTATTTTCCATCAAAAATAAATCCGGTTCGTTTCGCAGAATCGCATGCTTTCAAACCCCTTTGGCCTCCCGAAGGTTTTGGTAGGGTGCGGTGGCCCACCGCGCCGCAGGTTGCGACCAAGCCCCGGCGGAGCTGGATCCGCCACAAACCACTCTGCCAGATCCCCGACCCCATGTTCCCAACATGTTCATACAAGGCCCCTTAACTGGGGGGTTCGTTTCGCAAAAACGTGTTTTGCCGGCGTCCGTCGTCTCCGCTGTAGCCGCGCTGTAAGGCGCGGACATGACGCCGGTGCCGATAGAATTTGTAGCGCGCGCGGCGCGCATGCCGTCGTTGGAAAACCTGCTCCGAATCCTCTTCGAACGTTCAAGGTTCATCTTTGCACCGAGTATACCCACCCGGGAACGCCGTGTCCAGCGCAAATATCGATTAACGATACATCCTTGGCATACTTGTTTGTCATGGGCTTACCGACGACGGAATACAGAATACGGATTCCCTTCTTCCGAGGGGATCTCGAGGGTTGTTCGTCTGGCGAGAGGCATGCTTGATGCTCTAATTCAACCGACCGCGACCGCTAAGGTGGCTCGTCGTGGCTGAAATTTATCATTAGATAATACAAAACGTCATGGGCAAAATTTTCCTTACCTACGGGGCGGTTCCAGAGCTTGCACCGTTGTCTCCTGCCAAGCGCATCGAGGTGTTGCTGGCCAGCGGCGGAAGATTCGGAAAGACGCCACTGCACAAACGCGTTTGGTGGCTCGGCGTCATTTTGAGTGTCTATATTCCGGCGACCGTGGGTTTGTTTATCTATCACTGGAGTAATAATCCTAGTTGGGCCTGTTGGATTTCTGTTGGTCTCGGACTTTTGGGCTATTCCACGTGGTTTCACATTCGCACGAGTTGTCTTCGGCCATATATGCGGGCGTATTTGGCGGAGAATGGGACACCACGGAAGGCTCCCATCAAATTCTATTGGTGGAGGGGTATTCTAGCTATGGTGTTAGTATTCAATATTCCTCTGGCGTTGGTCTCTGCCGCCTTCGAGCGGAGCGTGACAGTGTGGACGTTTTTGCCAGGCTTAGTCATCGATCCTCTGTTGCTTGGCTTCGTGTATGTGCGAGTACGGCGTCGGGGTAATGTGAGTCAGTAAGTATTACGGCAACCCTCGCGAGTACAAACCGCAGGGGTTGCAAACCGTCCAAAGCGGGGATATGCTATCAACTTCGCTCCCACCTCACTCAAACATTTTTAGTTGAGTCTCCCGGCGCGACTTACTACCGTTGCGTGCATGAGTGATACGGTTCTGGTGGGGGACGTCGTTACCGAGAAGACATTCGTGGGCAAGGTGCGCTTTCCGTCATCCGTGCCCGAAAGCTTTGTCGATCATCTGCGCTTTCCAGAAGACCTGTTCGAGCACGCGGAAAAGATGGGCTTGAACGAACGGACCGTGAAATTCCTTTTGGCAGCGCTCAACGGCAAGTGGTCGCTCACGGCCTCGGCTGACCTGCAAAATATCGCCATCAAGACCGCCATGCAGTACGCGGAAATGGACGCCATCGTCCGCGATCTCATCGAGAAGAACTACGCGCGCCTCGATAAGCGCCTCGACCTCTACCGCTTCTGGGTCGTCCTGCTCCACGTGAAGGGCGTCCACTTCAAAAAGGGCAGGGGCTAGTGTCGTGTCACAGAAATGACTTGGCGCTTTTCCGGCTGTCCCCCTCACCTTAATCCTCTCCCCCGGAGGGGAGAGGAAAAGCACTATTGCCTTCCATGGTTCGCCTCTCCCCTTGGGGGAGAGGGTTGGGTGAGGGGTGTTGTTATCTCTCGGCCTGATTGTAAAGCCACGACTGCTACGCCGCACTAGCCGCGCCCGGCGTTTGCCTTTCGCCACAGTTGTTGGTAACCTTGCAGTTGTTGTCATGAATGAGCCATCCCATAAACAGGCGTTCCGCTTCAATTCGATTGAGGAATGCCTAGAAGATATCCGCCTCGGGCGCATGATCATCGTCACGGACGACGAGGACCGCGAGAATGAAGGCGACCTCATCATGGCTGCGGAAAAAGTCACGCCGGAAACCGTCAATTTCATGACGAAACATGGGCGCGGCTTGATCTGCGTCCCGTCTACCGAATCACGCCTCAAGGCGCTCGGCATTGGTCGGATGGTTGCCGAGAATCGCGAGAGCTTCAAAACCGACTTTATGGTCAGCGTCGATGCGCGGGACGGCATCACCACGGGTATCAGCGCCCCGGATCGCGCCCGTAGCATCCGCGTACTGGCTGATCCGAACGCTGCTCCAGGGGATCTCGTGTCTCCGGGTCACATCTTTCCGCTCCAGGCCCGGGAAGGCGGCGTGCTGCGTCGTGCCGGCCACACCGAGGCGTCAGTCGACCTCGTGAAAATGGCGGGACTGTTTCCCGTCGCGGTCCTTTGCGAGATTCTAAACGAAGACGGCACCATGGCGCGCCTGCCCGACCTGATGAAATTCAAGGAAGAGTTCGGGTTGAAGATCTGCACGATTCGCGATTTCATCGAATATCGCCGTCTGCGCGAGAAACTGGTTGCGAAAGAGCAGGAGGTTGCGCTGCCGACCGCCTACGGCGAATTCAAACTGCATCTTTATCGTTCCCTCGTGGACGGCCAGCATCACGCCGCGCTGGTGATGGGAAACGTGCGCGGCAAGGAGAACGTTCTCGTCCGCGTCCACAGTGAATGTCTGACGGGCGATGTGTTCGGTTCGCTGCGCTGCGACTGCGGCCCGCAACTGCACGACGCCTTGAAACGGATCGCGGAAGAGGGCGAGGGCGTTCTGGTTTACATGCGGCAAGAGGGGCGTGGCATCGGCTTCGCCAACAAAATCCACGCCTACGCGCTCCAGGAAAAGGGCCTCGACACGGTCGAAGCCAACGAGAAGCTCGGCTTCAAGCCCGACTTGCGCGAATATGGTCTCGGCGCGCAGATTCTGGTCGATCTCGGCTTGCACAGCATTCGCTTGCTCACGAACAATCCGAAAAAAGTCGTGGGCCTGGAGGGCTTCAACCTCGAGATTGTGGAACAGGTCCCGATCCGCTCCGAGCCGAACACGCACAACACCAAATACCTCGAAACCAAGAAGACGAAAATGGGCCACGCCCTGTAATCATGCTGCGCGCAAAGAAAACTGAACGGCGACTCTCCGCCGCGGGTCTGCGCTTCGGCATCGCCACCGCGCGTTACAACACCGACCTCGCGGACGCGTTGCTGGCAAACTGCATCGACACGTTGGCGAAAGCCGGCGCGGACACGTGCGATATCAAGGTCCTGCGCGTTCCCGGCAGTTTTGAAGTTACCGCGGCCGCAGCTCGCCTCGCCAAGAGTGGCACGTGTGATTGCGTCATCGGTCTGGGAATCTTGCTGGAAGGCGAAACCCGCCACGCGCACCTCATCGGCAGTGCAGTGGCCCACGGCCTTACGAACATCGCGATTCAGACCGGTGTGCCGACCGTCTTCGGCATTGTTGCGGCGAACAAGATGAAGCAGGCGCGTGTGCGTTGCCTCGGCAAGAAACACAATCGCGGTCGTGAGGCGGCCCTGACCGCCATTGAAATGGCACGGTTATGGAAAAACCTGTAAAGCCGCACGGGAAACGCCGCATCGCGCGCGAGTTGGCCGTGCAATTCCTTTATCAATTTGATCTCAGCGGCGGATCATTAGAGGAGGCGCTGCCGCTGTTCTGGGAAACACAATCGGAAGTCGGCGAAGACGGTCGCAAGTTCACCGAGGAACTCATCCATGGCGTGGTTGAGCGCAAGGTGGCCATCGACGAACGGATTGCGAAATACACAGATAATTGGGATTTGCCCCGCATCGCCGCCGTTGACCGCAACATCCTGCGGCTCGCCATGTACGAGATGCTGTTCCGAGACGATATCCCGCCCGTGGTCAGCATCAACGAAGCGGTCGACATCGCGAAGAAGTTTTCCACGCGCGAATCGGGCGCGTTCGTCAACGGCATCCTCGACCGCCTGAAGGCTGACCTGACCCGACCTTCGCGCACGGCCGCGTCTGCGCAATGACTTCCGCCGCGACTCCATCGCGCTTCGCGGATCTGCATCTGCACACGCGCTATTCAGACGGTACCTTCACGCCACGCGAACTCGTCGAGCACGCGCTCAAGCTTGGTTTCACGGCCATAGCCGTTACCGACCACGACACGCTCGACGCGATTCCCGAAGCGCTCGCAGCCGGTCAGGAGCTGGGCATCGAAGTCATCCCCGGCGTCGAAATCACCAGCCGCATTGACACGCAGGAACTTCACATGCTCGCGTACCTGTTCGGTGATTCGTGGCGCGACCCGAATCTGCGCATGGTGTTGGATCACGCCACGCGCGTGCGGCGAGAACGCGTCGATCAATTCGTGGCAAAATTGAATGAGTTGGGCGTCGCGCTGACAGTCGAAGATGTGTTCGCATGCTCTGATTGTGGCACGGTCGGCCGCCCGCATGTCGCCCAGGCGCTGGTAAAGCGCGGCTTCGTCGCCAGTGTGGAAGAAGCGTTCAACCGCTTTCTAAAACGCGGCAAGCCCGCCTACGTCGAACGCTATCGGATGGAAGCTGCCGAGACCATCGGCCACATCAAACGCGCAGGCGGTGTGGCGGTAATCGCGCATCCGGGCCTGAACTATCTCGACAAACGCCTTCACGAAATGGTCGATCAGGGGATGAGCGGCATCGAAGTGTGGCACTCCCGCCACACGCCTGCACAAGTTGAACACTACGAAAAGATGGCGGAAACACTTGGCGTCTGCGCCACCGGCGGTAGCGACTGCCACGGCCTTGGACGTGATGGCATGCTTCTCGGCAGGATCAAGTTACCCTACGAACGCGTCGAGGTGTTGAAAGCCCGCGCACCAGCGAAATCGTAATGGATCTCTTCCAGAAATTCCGCGACGGCCTGCGCAAGACGCAGCAAAAACTTGCCACCGAGATCACGCGTATTGTCACCCGCGCCCCGAAACTCGATGCCGATTCCCTCGAAGAACTCGAAGCCGTCCTCATCTCAACTGACATCGGCGTCGGTACCGCCACAAAGATCATCGAGCAAACCAAGGAAGCCGCCAAACAATCCGGCCAGGTCGATGTCTTCGCCATCGCCCGTGCTGAAATTGAACACGAACTGGGCGTATCATCGCACGGACTGATCAAGGCTTCCGCTCCACCGACAGTCATCCTCGTAGCAGGCGTTAACGGTACGGGCAAAACGACCTCAACCGCAAAACTGGCCCACTGGCTGAAGGGGCAGGGGAACACAGTGTTGCTCGCCGCGTGCGACACGTTCCGCGCCGCAGCCATCGAGCAACTGAAGATCTGGGGTCAACGCGTAGGTTGTGACGTGATCGCCGGTCAATACGGCGCCGACTCCGCTGCGATCGCCTACGATGCCCTCGAAGCCGCCATCAATCGCAAGGTCGATTACCTGATCATCGACACCGCCGGTCGCTTGCACACGAAGAAGAATCTCATGGAAGAGATGAAGAAAATGCACCGCTCGCTGCAGAAGAAGGTGCCCACCGCGCCCCACGAGATTCTCCTGGTGCTCGACTCCACCACCGGCTCCAACGCCCTGAATCAAGCCCGTGAATTCAATCAAACGCTAGGCGTCACCGGTCTGGTCGTCACCAAACTCGACGGCACCGCCAAAGGCGGCATCGTCGTCGCCATTGCCCGTGAACTAAAAATCCCCGTAAAATTCATCGGCCTAGGCGAGCAGGTCGACGATCTCCAGCCGTTCGACCCCAAGCAATTTGCGGAAGCCCTGTTTGCAGAGAGCGGTTCTTGACTGGTAGAATTAACCTCATGGCTTTCACGCCGCAAGACGAACAATTCATGCAGCGCGCGCTCGCACTGGCGCGGCGTGGATTGGGAAAAACAAGCCCGAATCCCGCGGTTGGTGCTCTGCTTGTCCACAATGGCCGTGTCATTTCCGAAGGGTGGCACAAGAGCGCGGGCGGGCCACATGCCGAGGTGCTTGCATTGCGCAATGTGAAGGCGCGGGGCGCGACATTATATGTGACGATGGAGCCATGTTCCACGTGGGGGAAGACGCCGCCGTGCACCGATGCGATCATCGCCGCGGGCGTGAAGCGCGTGGTTGTCGCGGCACTCGATCCAAATCCCCGGCACAATGAGCGCGGGCTGAAGTTGTTGCGCCGCGCGGGGATTCGCGTCGAGGTTGGTTTGCTGGCCGACGAGGCGACCACCTTGAATGAAGCTTTCAATAAATGGGTCACGTCTGGAATACCGTTAGTGATCGCCAAGGCGGCGATGAGTTTCGATGGCAAGATCGCTACGCGCACCGGTGACTCGAAGTGGATCACAAGCACGGCGGCGCGACACGAAGCCCATAAGTTGCGTGCAAAGGCCGATGCGATCATGGTCGGCGCAAACACGGTGATTCGCGACGATCCGCGATTGACGGTACGGCGTGTTGTGCGCGGCAAACAGCCGTGGCGCGTGGTTGTCGATGGCCGTGGGCGTTGTCCTCTGGCCGCGAAATTGTTTACCAACGGGCATCGTCAACGCAGCATTGTTCTAACAACATCCTCTTCCTCTCCGCGCTGGCGAAGAGACCTTGGTCGATCAGGTGTCCGTGTACTCGTCATAAAAGGAAATAAAGGACGCTCGCACTTGCGTGCGGCGCTGCGCGTACTCGGCAAAATGGGCATCACGAGCGTGTTGGTGGAAGGAGGCGGCGAGTTGCTTGGATCGCTCTTCGACAAACGATTGGTGGACAAAGTCGCCCTATTTTTCGCGCCCGTCGTCATCGGCGGTCAAGACGCGGTTACGGCAGTTGGAGGCGAAGGTTCACCAAAGGTTAAGAGCTCTGTGCGTTTACTGGACTGCCACTGGCGAAGAATCGGCAAGGATGAAATGCTCGTGGAAGCGAGAGTCAAGAGATGATCCTGGTCGTTGGTTTGTCTCCTGCGTGGCAACGGACGCTGGTGTTTGAACAGGTTGTCTCCGGCAAGGTCAACCGCGCCACGCGAGTTAGCGAAACCGCGTCCGGCAAAGGAGTAAATGTAGCGCGAGTGGTGTCGATCCTCGGCGCGGATGTGAAACTATTGACCATCGCAGGCGGCGAACGTGGACGGCTGTTGAAAGCGCAGTTGAAAAAGCAGGGATTGAATGCACGTGTCGTACCCGTGAAGGCGGAAACACGGATTTGCCAGACCCTGCTTTCCTGTGACACGACAACAGAGTTGGTGGAGGAAGCGGGGCCGCTCACCTCCGCAGAGGTCAGGGAAGTGCTGCGCGCATTTAGCCTGGACGTACGAAAGGCTGACCTGGTTGTCCTGACAGGAACGGTGCCGAAAGGTTGCGGTGATGATTTCTATGCCCGTCTGGTCGACGAGTCCACACGTCGTGGCGTGCGGGTATTGATCGACGCGCAGAAAGCGCAACTGCGAAATGCCCTCAAGCGGCAGCCCTTTCTCGTCAGAATAAACCGAGATGAACTGGCGGCGGCCACCGGCATCGAATGCGCAGGACGAAAGAGTGTTTTGCCCGCGGTGGGTAAGTTGATGAGACGCGGTCCACACTGGGCAGTGATCGGCGACGGCGCAAAGAGCATTTACGTGAGCGAGATGCCCGGTGTTCAGGCATCGACTTTCACGCCTCCGCAGGTGGAAACAAAGAACCCAATCGGTTCCGGCGATGCCATGATGGCTGGCATTGCATTTGCCTTGGTACGCGGGCAGCCGGTACCCGAGGCCGCGCGGTTTGGCGCAGCCTGCGGCGCTGCCAACGCGATTACTGCCGGGCCCGGTTTCGTGCGAATGCGAGATGTGAAAAGACTTTGCTCGACACTCACCAGACGCGTCTTTATCGTCTAGGGATGTTCACGGGAATCGTTGAAGTGGCTGGTCAAGTTGTGCGCATTCGTTCGGGCAAACACTCGACCGAACTGACGGTTCGCGCCTCCAAGATTGCCCGATCGCTGCATGTGGGAAGCAGCGTGGCTGTCAACGGCGCATGTCTAACGGTGGTCGCAAAAAGCCGAGGCGCGCTCCGTTTCGATGTGCTCAATGAAACTCTTGAGCGGACAAATCTTGAGTTCGTACGGGAAGGCTTTTTGGTGAATCTCGAACGTCCGCTCCGCGCGGATGCACGGCTCGATGGCCACTTTGTGCTCGGTCACGTTGATGGGCGTGGAAAGATTCGCCAGTTCGACCGTAAGGGCAAGGATTACGTGCTCGACGTCGAAGCCCCGTCATCAGTCATGCGGTACATCGTTGAAAAAGGCTCCATCGCCGTTGATGGAATCAGCCTGACGGTCGCCAGTGTGCGTCGCAACTGGTTTCGTGTCTGGATCATCCCACTCACGCGCAAGATCACGAACTTGCGATCTTGCCGCACCGGTGATTTTGTTAATCTTGAAGCCGATATTCTTGGCAAGTACGTCGAGCAATTGATGCGGAAACAGTCGCGGGCGGGGCGTTGACACTCCGCGCGCGGCCCTTTACACTGAATACCAGGAAAAGATTTCATGCTGCCAGTCCTCGAAAAATTGTTGATACTACAGGATCGGGATCGTCGCATCGCCCAGCTCAAGGCCGAGCGCATCCGTATTCCCGAGCAGGTCGCCGCGACGGAACAAAGCCTGAAGGCTGAGTCCGCACGCCTCGATTCCTTGCGCGACCAGGCCAAACATATCGAAGCCGACCGCAAGAAGTTGGAAATCGACGTGGAAGCCAAGCGCGGGCAGATCGCGAAATATCGGACGCAACTTTCACTCATCAAGTCGAACACCGAATACCAGGCCTTGCTCAAGGAAATTGCCAAGGCCGAGCAGGAGATCGATGTCATCGAGACGCATGAGCTGGAAGTGATGGAGAAAGGCGACCAACTTCAACCGGCGGTCAAGCAAGAGCAGGCCACCCTAAAAGAAATCGCCGCGAAGGCAGAAGCGGAACGCGCGGACTTGCAGAAGCGCATCGCGATGGTTGAACAGGAACTGGCACGGCTGCAGGCCGAACGCCAGGGCCTTGTGCAGGAGGCGGACCCGGACGCGCTCAACCGTTACGAACGTCTGATGCACAGCAAGAGTGACTTCGCGATTGTTCCCATCCGCAAGGGTACCTGCGGCGGTTGTCATCTGAATATTCCACCGCAGCTTGTGCATAATGCCAAAAACGGGACTACGCTAACCAGTTGCGACTACTGTGGTCGTATCTTATATTGGCAGCCAGAGTAGCGGGTGCGGGCGCCGTTGGCTCATGCCCTCGGCGTTGGTTGTTTGATTTATATCGGTATTTGGAAGGGCGGATAGTCGCTGTCCCGACACCGTCGGGATGGAGGAAAGTCCAGACTCCACAGGGTGCGATGCCTTTCGCAAGCGAGGGCAGCTCGATGTAATGTCGGGTTGACAGACAGTGCCACAGAAAATAAACCGCCTGCCTCGTCAGCTTCTGGGGCGGGTAAGGGTGAAAAGGCGGGGTAAGAGCCCACCGCGTCGATAGCAATGTCGGCGGCACGGAAAACCTCATCGGGAGCAAGACCAAATAGGCGGCAAGACGCGGCCCGCGTCGTGGTCCCGAAGCAATTCGGGATGAGAGCTGCGGGTACAGGTCGCATAGATAAATGACTATCGATAACAGAATCTGGCTTATAGCCCTTCCAATGAACGAACGACGGGGGTGACGATCGCGTCACCTCCGTCACCAATTTCTGCAGATGCGTTACCCACTTTTTCTCGATCTCTCCAAGCAGCCTACTGTCGTCATCGGCGCGGGCCGTGTCGCCACGCGTAAAATTCGCATGCTGCTGCGGGCTGAGGCCGTCGTGACGGTCATTAGCCCACAAGCAACCACGTCCGTGCGCAGTCTCGCCCAAACCAAACGCCTGCGCTGGTTACGACGACGCTACCGCCATGGTGACCTTCGCGGAGCGCGCCTCGCCATCGCCGCCACTGATGATCTTGCAGTTAATCAGGTCGTTTGCGCAGAGGCGAAACGCCACAAACTGTTGGTGAATTGTATCGCGCCGCCTTCGGCGGGCAACTTCTTCGTGCCGTCATTGGCACGACGCGGTGGGATCTCACTGGCCATCTCCACGGATGGAGCCAGTCCCGCCTTCGCCAAGCGCCTGCGCCGCGATCTTGAACACTTCCTCGGCGACGAGTATCCTCGGCTCCTGAAGGCGATGAGCGCGAACCGCCGCGCAAAGAAAGCACGATGACCGACCGAACAGTTCTCTGGCTCGCCCAGGCATTCTACGCCGTGAGTTGCGTTCTGACGCTGCGCCGACTGCGCGCCGGTGGCAGCGGAGCAACGCTGCAACGGCTCAACTACGCGGCGATGGCGGCTGGCTTCGCGCTGCATACCTTCTTCCTCTACCTGCGCGGCCAGTCCGATGGGCGTTGCCCGCTTACGAACCTTTTCGAGACGCAGGCGTTTATCGCGTGGGCGGCGGTTTTGTTTTTCCTGCTCATTGGTCCGTCCTACCGTGTCTCGTTTCTCGGTGCGTTCACCGCGCCACTCGTATTACTGATTTGCCTCGCGGTATTGATACTTCCCATCGATGTGGTACAGGCGCAACCGGCCACGCGTAGCGCATGGGTTGAATTTCACGCGGCCATCGCCATTCTCGCCTCCGGCGCCTTCGCGTTGGCGTTCGTGACAGGCGTCATGTACCTGCGCCAGGAGCGGCAGCTGAAACGCCGCCAGCTCTCGTCATCCTTCCTGCTTCTGCCGTCCATTGAACAGCTCGATTTGATTCATTACCGACTCTTGATCATGGGATTTGTGATGCTCACGGCGGGAATGATCGGCGGCTTGGTCTCGTATCACATCGTGGGGCATTGGACGACACCCAAGATCATTTGGGCCGTGTCCGTATGGCTGCTGTACGGCGCGCTCGTGCTGGCGCGAGGATTGTGGACGCTGCGCGGACGCAAGGTTGCCCTGGCATCCATGGCGTCGTTTGTCTTCATGCTTGCGGGCTTTTGGGGAGTGAGCCTTCTCTGGCCATGAACCTGATCGTCATCGGTTTGAACCATCGCAGCGCACCTGTGGAAGTGCGCGAACGGCTGGCTTTTGCTGAAGGCCGGCTCGGCGAAGCGACCCGTGCGCTTCTCAACGCCGCGCCTTTGCATGAAGCGGCGATTCTTTCCACTTGCAACCGCGTCGAGATCTACGGTCTTGCCAATAACGCCACTGAGGCCACAAAGGCGGCGCGTCGGTTTCTCCACGATCACCACAAACTGGCTGATTCGATTGACGCCTATCTCTATGAACACCACGACCACGAGTGCATTCAACATCTTCTCGAGGTCGCCTGCGGGCTCGACTCGATGGTGCTGGGCGAGACGGAGATTCTCGGCCAGGTCAAGGACGCGTACCACGCCGCGCAACAGGCCGGCGCGACCGGCGTCGTCCTCAACCGTCTTTTTCAGAAAGCCTTCTCCGCAGCCAAGCATATTCGTTCCAGCACCGCCATCACGCGCGGTTCCACCTCCGTCGGCACCGTGGCTGTCGATCTCGCGGGAAAAATCTTCGGCAAGCTCGGCAAATGCACGGTCATGGTCATTGGCACGGGTGAGATAAGCGGGGTGACGGCACGCGCCTTACAGAGCCGGGGCGCGGGTACGATCCTGGTCTGCAGCCGAACGCACGATCGCGCAGAGGCTTTGGCCACGCAACTACAAGGCCGTGCGATCTCATTCGATCAGTGGCCGGCCGAATTTCCTGTGGTTGATATCGTCATCAGTTCAACGGCTGCGCCGCATCCGATTGTCACGAGGGAGAAACTCATCCCGCTCATGAAAGCCCGACACCAACGCCCGTTGTTCCTCATCGACATCGCTGTGCCGCGCGATATTGAGCGGGCGTGCGGCGAGTTGGAGAGCGTGTACCTTTATGACATTGACGATTTGGAGCAAATTGCGCGTGAAAATATGACCGCTCGTGAACGGGAGATTGCCGCTTGCCAGGTCCTGATTGCCCAGCACCGCCAGCGCTTTGCCACATGGCTGGAAAGCAACCGCGCAGCGCTCGAAGAACGCTACCGCAACCACGTGGTCGCCGCCCGCCCGCCAAAGCCGGCCCATACCCACGTATCATGAAGCCCTTGATTATTGGCACGCGAGGCAGCCCATTGGCACTGGCGCAGGTGGAGATCGTCCGCAATCTGCTGCAGAAATACAGCCCCGCGCTTCCCGTCGAAACGAAGATCATCAGCACGAGCGGCGACAATTTTACAAACCTCTCGCTCGCCGCAGGTGGCGGCAAGGGATTGTTCACGAAGGAAATCGAAGACCAGCTTCTTCGCGGTGAAATTCACGTCGCCGTGCACAGCTTGAAGGATTTGCCCACAATTCTACCAGAAGGTTTGGTGATTGGCGCCGTGCCAACGCGCGAGGATCCCCACGACGTCTTTATTTCGAAGAAGTTCGCGTCAATCCAGGAATTACCGAACGGGGCTCGGGTGGCGACGAGTAGCATCCGACGGCGCGCGCAGTTGTTGTTGAAACGGCCCGACCTGCAGATCGAGGAAATCCGTGGCAACGTGGAAACGCGATTGCGCAAGCTGGAGGAGAACAGTTCGCTGGATGCGCTCATCCTCGCGGCAGCCGGCTTGCGCAGACTTGGGCTCTGGAAAACCTATGGCGATCTCCATTGGCAGGAGATTGATTTCGCAATGATGATTCCAGCTGTGGGGCAGGGGGCTATCGCGTGCGAAGTTCGGGAGTCCGATACAGCGACTTGTGAAGCCATGGCGCTCATCAACGACCCCGGCGCGGCTGCCTGTACGACCGCTGAACGGGTGTTCCTACAAGCGCTCGGCGGAGGTTGTCAGGTGCCTTACGCGGCGCACGCGACTGTGGAGGGCGAACACCTGCGGATGCTTGGCGCTACATTCAGTCCTGATGGGAAGAAAGTCAGCCGCGTTGAGATTGTCGGGTCAAAGAATGATCCGCGTGACGTCGGGGAGCGAGCGGCAAAGCAGGTTCTTGGATGAAGACCAAAGGTAAAGTCTACTTGGTGGGGGCGGGACCTGGCGACGCTGGTTTGATCACCGTGCGCGGTGTGGAATGCATTCAGGCGGCGGACGTGATTCTGTACGACAATCTGGTTAATGCCGCGTTGCTTCGCCATGCGCGGCCGGATGTGGAACTGATTTTCGCGGGGAAGACAGCCAAAAAACATACGCTTACGCAGGATGAGATCAATGCGTTGCTTGTCGAGAAGGCACGCGAGGGCAAAGTCGTCACACGTTTGAAGGGTGGCGATCCGTTTGTCTTTGGTCGTGGCAGCGAAGAGGCTGAAGAACTGCAAAAGGCCGGGCTCGAATTCGAAATTGTGCCGGGGATCAGTTCGTCGATTGCCGCGCCGGCCTACGCCGGGATTCCTGTGACCCACCGGGGTGTGGCGACGGCGTTCATGGTGATTACGGGACACGAAGACCCGACCAAGGAAGAAACGCAGGTGGATTGGGCGAGCGTGGCGAAATTTTTCGGAACACGCGTGATCCTTATGGGTGTAGAGCGCATCGGAATCATCGCGGACGAACTGATGCGACATGGCGCGACGCCGGAAACGCCCGTCGCGATGGTGCGCTGGGGCACGACTGGGAAGCAGCAAACGATTCAGGGCACGCTGGCCACCATCGCCGACGTAGCTGCCGGGGTCGATTTCAAGCCACCGGCCGTCACCGTTATCGGGGAGGTCGCCCGGTTACGCGAAAAGCTAAATTGGTTCGAACGTCGCCCGCTCTTTGGCAAGCGGATTGTCGTGACGCGCAGCCGCGAACAGTCCAGTGAACTGGTCCGTCAGCTCGCCGACCTCGGCGCCGACGTGCTGGAGATTCCGACCATTCGCATCCAGCCACCAAAAAAGGTCGCCCCGTTGCGCGAGGCCATCGATGGCATCGGGGTCTATGACTGGCTGGTCTTTACGAGCCCGAACGGCGTGGACGCGTTCTTTAAGTTATTTTTCGCGCGGTACAAGGATCTCCGCGAAATCGGCGCTGTGAAGATCGCGACTATCGGCGCCGTGACGGCCCAGAAGATCGGGGAATTGCGCCTCGAGGTGGATTTGCAACCCGAGGAATTCACCACCGAGGCGTTGCTGGCGGAGTTCAAGAAGTCGGTAAGCGTTGAAAACTTGAAGCTCCTTCTTCCGCGCGCCGATCTGGCCGACGAACGCCTCGCTCGCGGACTGGAAGACCTCGGTGCCATCGTCGACGATCTGGATGCCTACCAAACCGTGTCCGATACAGAAGACCGCAACGGTCACCGCGCCCTGCTCCTCAATGAAGGCGCCGATCTGGTAACGTTCACCAGTTCGTCGACCGTAATCAATTTCTGCAATCTCCTCGACGTGCCCGGATTGCGTGTGAAGTTTCCACAAATGCGCTTCGCCAGTATCGGCCCGCAAACATCACAAGCGGCGCGCGACAAAGGTTTGGAGATCGCCGTGGAAGCAAAGGTGCACACAATCCCTGGGCTGGTGGACGCCATCAGTACGCTCATGGTAAAATAATGCTCGGCGCAATTCCAATCATTGCGGACAACCGGATCCGTGCAGCAATGGAGCAGGGGATGTTCGACCGCCTCGAAGGCGCCGGTCATCCGCTGTGCGACCTTGATGGCCATTACGATCCCAACTGGTGGCTCAAGCGCAAATTGCAACGTGAAGAACTGGCCGACGACGACATCGTCCTCGCCCGTGAAACACTGAAACGAGCGCACCCCCAAAGGAACTCATGACCAAGGAAGAATACTACGACGAGGGCATGGCGGAGTTCGCGATGGCCGAGTATGAAAAAGCCATCGGGTGCTATCGCAAAGCCGTCGAACTCGCCCCCGATTATTTCGATGCGTGGCACGCGCTCGGCATGGCCTACCTCCGTGCCAACAAAATCCCCGACGCCATCGAAGCCGGCAAACGCGCCATCGAAATCAATCCCAACGACATGCTCGCGCACACAAGTCTCTCCATGTACTACATGAAGGCCGGCGACAAGGCCGCCGCGGAAAAAGAAAAGGGCCTAGCGACCGTGCTCTCGTGGGGTGGAAAAATCGATCAACTCCAGGATCCGCCCAAACCGTAGCCGCGCTCACTGAAACATGTACGACGGCAGGAAGTACAATTTTCCCGACTGCACCTTGAATTGATTCGGTGTCAACTGAATCTGGATCTTCGCCCGGTCGTTCTTGCCCCACAACCGAAACAGGTTGCGTATCGAAAACGGTTCCGTATAGCGAATGACCTTGGCCTTTTTGATCTTGGCCAGTTCCTCAGCCTTGTTGATGGCATCGTCGAAATAACCCACGTCATCCACAAAGCCGGCCGCCTTCGCCTGCTTGCCCGAGAGAATGCGCCCATCCGCCAGGCCATTCTTCAGTTCATCAACCTTCATATCCCGCTCCTCGGCCACGATGCCGACGAACTTCTCGTAAACTTCCATAATCAGTCCCTGCACCAGCGCCTTCTCATCTTCCGTGGGCTCGCGAGCGGGATTCATGATGTCTTTGTACTTGCCCGACTTGAACGTATAAAACTTAACCCCGATTTTTTGCGCCAGGTCGCCGTACGTGAAGCTCTCCATGATCACCCCGATGCTGCCGGTGATGCTGAGCTCGTTGGCCATCAGGTAGTCCGCGCCGACCGCGATATAATACGCCCCCGACGCCCCCACCGTGTCGATGCTGGCGACGATGGGCTTTTTGTCGCGCGCCGCCACTACCGCCTGGTAAATCTCGTCTGACGCGACCACCTCGCCGCCCGGCGAGTTGATCCGCAAAATAATCGCCTTCACGTGTTTGTCATCGACGGCCTGCTGAAGCTGGTCTTCGATGTCCGCCACCATCCCGCCCTCGCTGCTGTACCCGTCCTCCTCCGAGCTGATCACGCCCGATATATAAATCACCACGATCTTGTCCTTCGCCTCTTCTTCGCCGTCGACGAACCGCTCTTCGTAGTGGCGTTGCTGGCTGACGGCGATACCGCCGCCGTGGCCTTTGCCAAACACCCAACCAAACAACGCCAAGTTCGCCAAGACGCTCACGAAAAGGAAAAAGGTGATGATCACCGCGTAGACAATCCAACCCGTCCGCCGGCGCGGCTGCGGGCTCTGGCCGACCGGATAAAATGGAGGCGCATCCATAGGCTGTACATTGCACAACGACCGGGGCCGCCGCAAGTGGAAAAGCACAACGTCGGTTTTCACTTGGTCGCCGCGCAAAAGTGGCGTAGCTTGTCCCGCCATGTTGCTGGTCATCGACAATTACGACAGCTTCACCTACAACCTCGTGCAGTACCTCGGCGAGTTGGGGGTGGAAATGAAAGTGTTCCGCAACGACGAGATCTCCATCGAACAGATCCGCGCCTTGAAACCAGCTCGCATTCTCATTTCTCCCGGCCCTTGTTCCCCGCGCGAATCCGGCCTGTCCAACGACATCATCAAGACCTTCGGCCCCACCATCCCCACCTTCGGCGTCTGCCTCGGCCACCAATGCATGGGCCACGTCTTCGGCGGCGAAGTCGTCCGCGCCGAGCGCCTCATGCACGGCAAAACCTCCGAGATTTACCACAACGGCCGCGACCTCTTCGTCGGCATGCCCAACCCCTTCACCGCCACCCGCTATCACTCGCTCCTCATCAAACGCGACACGATCCCCGACACGCTCGAGATCACCGCCGAAACCAAACCCGAAGGCGAAATCATGGGCATCCGTCACAAAACTCACCCCATCTGGGGCGTCCAATTCCACCCCGAATCGATTTTGACCGAAGAGGGGAAAACCATCCTTTCTAACTTCTTGAAATTGACGAAATAGCTGTAGCGGCGGTCGGCGCCTGCCCTGAGCCCGGCCGAAGGGACCGCCGATTTCCGAGGTAGGGACGGCTGGCCCAGCCGTCCGCTTCACGTTCAAACCGACCCCAATTTCCCTCTCAAAAGTCCCTTGAACCATCAATTTACCCCCTCCCGGTGGGTTCGTTTTCCAAAACGAACCCACCGTTTTCTCTCACAAATTGCCATCGTAACTCCTTGTTCCCCTGAAAGATAACCCCTGTTTGGCATCGCAAAATCGGTGGGTTCGTTTGGTAGAATGGCACATTTCTTTCGAGCTGCGCACAGCAGCGAGTCGCGCCATAGCGGCCTCGCGAAGGCGGAGGGTTGGGTAAATGGAGGCTGGTGTAGCAGCGCGCGTCCCGCGCGCTTTCCTCTTCCGAGGCAGGGACGGCTGGCCTAGCCGTCCGCATTTCCATCTTGCGCCTCTTCCGGGTAGAAAACATGCCCGCACGATACCATTATCGAAATACGATGTCTAGAAGAAATATCGCGTATTAATATCTCAAGCCGTGTTTGTCTCCCTGTAGCCGCGGGCGCTGACCGCAGTCCGCCGTCTGCTTCGGTACAGTGTTCTACCACGGCCCACAAGGGCGTGTTTGTCCGCCGTAGCCTCGGCAAAGGCGGAAGCTCGAAGAGCGAAGGCGGATCACTGATTCGGCGACGGCTCAAGCATCCGGTTCATCCGCTCGCGCTCCTGTCCTTCTGGCGAGTTAGGCCCGGTCTCTGGATCCGGCTTGACCGACGAGCAGCCTTGCACAAAGGCAATGAACATCACCGCGAGAATAAATCGAACCGTTATCCGTTTCATTGGTCCGTCTCCTCCAAACGCCGACAGAATCTGCCTCGTTTTCCACCACGCTTCAAGAAAATTGCGGCCTTTGTAGCCGCGGGCGCTGGCCGCGGGCCGTTCCGGTTGTAGCCGCGCTTGCTAAGCGCGGACCGTTTCTGCCTTGAGTGCTTGCCCCGAATCCTTTTCGGGGTTGAACGTTGAGCGTTGAGTGTTGGAAGTTGAGCGTTAAGGTGTTATTCTTCTACTCATGGCCATTGAATTGACCAAAGAAGAGGTTGCCGACGTCATCCCTTCACTCCGGAGATATTTCAAGGAAGAACTGGAACTGGAAATCAGCGAGATGCGGGCGAAATTCTTGTTAAGCTACTTTCTGAAGGAGATCGCCCCGTTTGCCTACAACAAAGGCGTCAAGGACGCCGAAACGTATTTTCGCGGAAGAGTCGAAGATTTGTCCGGCACCTGCTTCGAGCCCGCCCTGACCTATTGGCTCAAGAAAAAGAAGTGAAGGACAGAAGCATCCCGAGGACTACATGAGTTACTCGCGCGTCATTCTGATCGGTGGCGCTCCGATGTCGGGCAAAACGACGGTTGCCCGCATGCTCGCTGCCAAACTCGGCTATGGCTGCATCTCAACGGATGATCTCGGTGAGGCCATTCGCGCCACCACTACCAAAGACTCGCATCCACATCTGCACCCGATGGATGGGTACGACTACAGAGAATACTATGTCACCCGCTCGGGCGAAGCACTCATCGCCGACATCAACCAGGAACACCGCGCCATGTGGCCTGCGGTCCAGAGCGTGATTCGCAAGCATGCCACCTGGGGCGAACCAACCGTTATGGAAGGGTGGAGTCTCTGGCCGGAGGAGGTCGCCGAATTACGGCTGCCCAGCGTGGGCTCGCTGTGGCTCGCGGCCCAGGAGCAGACCTTACGCGAACGCTTGATCAAGGCGGTAGAGTTCTATCGCGGTGCGTCAGACGAAGAGGCGATGATCGATCATTATCTGGCCCGTAGTTTCTGGTACAACGCGCGACTGAAGGAGGCGGTCAAAAAGTTCGGGCTCACCAGTATCGAACTCCCCCCGCAAGCACCCGTACAGAAAATCGTTGAGTTGTGCCTTGAGCAGCTAAAAAGATAGCGCAACATGAATGACCCAGATCAATATGCTCACAAGGCATCCATAGCGGGCGAGATCATCGCCAAACTGGCGAAAGACGGCTTTGCGGTAGCTGCGTTGGATGGAAAAAGGCACGACTTGTTCCCTGTCGCCATGGATCCCAGGGAAGGCATGGCCCTTCAGGATTGGATCAGGAAGGAAAAGCCCGCTTCGGTTATCGACATAGGGCTCGGATATGGGTTTGCGACGATCAATGCCGTTAAGGCGCTGCTGGAAACCCATGGAGAGGATTTTTTCCTGTTCACAATCGACCCCTATCAGGACAGGCGCTTTTCCGATCTCGGCCTTCAGTTCATTGGCGAGATTGGCGTCAATAATCAAATCGAGTTTTGCAAGCGCCCCTCGGAATTTATTCTGCCTGAACTTCAACAGCAGGGCAGGAAATTCGATTTCGCCATAGTTGATGGCACCCACCGTTTTGAAGGCGTTTTCATTGACCTTCTCTACCTCAACAATCTGTTGGCGCCCAGTAGCGTGATCTTTCTCGACGACTACCAGATTCCCGGCGTTCGCAAGGCGGTTGCCTTTTTCCTGTCCAACATGCAGTGGACCATGGAAGAAGTCTCCGAAGCCTCTGAAACGCACCAGTGGGCTGTCGTCCGCACACGGTATGAGCCGTTGGAAAGGACATTCAAAGACTTTATTGACTTCTGATAACCGGGGTCAGACCTGTCATTGGGCTCAACTCAGTACTCTGGACACATTTGCCTTACCCAACCTCAATAGACGAGGTCCACTTTCAAAATCTGGTTCCGACTCTTCAAGGCGTTTGCAGCCATTTCGTGAAGAGCGGACCCGCCGACACCCAACGCGCCTCCGCCCATTGCTTCGCGTTGGCGCTCACCATCACGACGCTTTCCGACAGATAGACCCGGCCCGACGGATCTGCGTAAACTTTCGGATAATAAATTATCCCGGGCAGTTGGTCGCTGTTTAGCCAGACGCCATTGAGATTGCTGACGCTACCCGCGGCGAGCAAAGAGGAGGGGATAGGGGTCCCATCCCGCATGGCACTCACCACCTCTTCAATCAATGCCGGATCGGTCGTGCGTTTGTGCGCCGCGGGACCCATCGGCGCGGTATACTCCATCGTCTGGAACTTCGCATGCCGCCAGTCGAACGGCGGGAGTTTGCTGTTGCGGTACACCGCATACGCCGGCATCTCGGAGCCTTCATCCACGGCGAGATAGTCCGTCGGTTTCTGCCCGTCGATTGTGTAAACCATCTTGCCGCCGACCGGCCCGCGGCCAATCGCATTCTTCGGCTCGATGTCCTGCAACTGCAATGCATATTCGTCATAATCACTCACAAAGACCGACGTCCCCGACGTGACAGTGGTGCGAAGAAAACCCGGATGGGCCGAGGCCGTTTGCTCAATGCTATAAACCGGCAGCCAACCATCTACGCCCACATTGCCCAAGCCAAAGAACCAGACGATGCATACGATCGCCACCATCGTGACGGAGCCCGCCATTCCCAGCGCAATCAGTATCAACCATTTCTTCGTGGACATTCTCGTCTCCCTCCTGGAAGTTCGCGCAAACCACTTGTCTAGTCATTGGCGTGAACTCTGTAAAGCTGCAATTACTGGGGTCGCCTCTCATAATTCACAAATTTGGCGAGCATTAATGTGGACGTGTTCTCTCGCCCTGATACAGTAGCCCGCTATGGGAGACATTCTGATCGTGTTCGACGTCGATGGCACTCTCGTTGGTGGTGAACCCACCGACTGGGCCAGCTTCGAAGGGGCCTTTGAAGAGACTGCGGGATTCGCCCTGGACAGCGCTTTTTGGGAGAGCCTGGAAGAGGTGACGGCGCAGGCCGTTGTTCATCAGGCCCTGAAGGATTCGTCCCCGGAAAAGAAGGCGCACATGGTTCACGCCGTGCGCGATGGATACCTGCGGCGTTTGCGGGCTGCTCACGAAAACGATTCATCGTCATTTCCGGCCCTCGAAGGGGCGTTGGCTCTTTTGGAAGAGTTGAAGAAGCAGGGCGTCGCGTTCGCCATTGGCACCGGCGATTGGTTTGAAACCAGTACCTTCAAACTCGGTGCGTCAGGCATTCGCTTGGATAGCATTCCGATGGTTACGTCGTCCGATTTCTATACCCGAGGAGATATTATCGCCGGGGCAGCCGCGAAAGCCGGGAGGCGACTTCAGGAAACGGTGTACGTCGGGGATGGACTGTGGGACCTCCGAACCTGCCAAAAACTCGGCATCCCATTTATCGGCGTTGGCCGCCGAAAAGAGAAACTGGAACACGCCGGCGCTACCTACACCTTGCCCGACTTAAGTCCGGCCAGCTTCTGGCGGGTGATGGATACGATTCGGGGGAAGGGCTCAACGCCTTACAATCTACAAACTGCCCGGCCTCTTCCGTAGCCCGCTTCCGCATGATCCCACAGTTATAGATAGTGCTATCCATAATCTTCGTGTCCTTCGCGCCTTCGTGGTGAGCTGCCGTGTGCTAACCGAGATCCGTCCAACTGACCAGGTCCGCCAAATTCGGCCTACCATCATGGTGCCATGACAAGGGTGGACGCTGCATCTGGCCGATGGGGCACACGCGATGCACGCCCATCCTGGCAAGATCGCTGGCAAACCCCAATGCGCGCTCGTTCATCGGCGCGACTCCCACACTTGAGACGCTGGAGGCGATCTTCTGGATGGCGTCGAGAACGCGCTTGTAGCCGTCGGTGGGTTTCACAAAAACAGTCCGGTTGAGACAGGAGGGGATGAAGGAGGGACTGTCGTCGTAGATGACTGTCCAGTCATTGCCCGTCGGACTCGCCCACACTTCCATGCGCTTGTCTGATGCGGCGCGAAATTCGTAGCAAGCCCGGAATTTCGCGTTCTGCGCCGCTTCTTCCAGCGGGAGTTGACCGCGTGGGACGCGCGCTTGATACGCCGCCATCGCGTCGGCCAGCGCCGCGGCAAATTTCCGCGGGCCAAGCTGTCCGCGTTCCTCCACATAATAAACATGCGGCGAGAGGCAACCCAACTGGTCATATACCGACGCGTCAAACGCCGCCGCCTGCGCCAGGTGCGGCAGGTTCTCCTCGGTCATCGCTTCCTTCGCTACCACGGCAAAACTGAATTTGTGGCCGTATCCGAGAAACCGCGCTTGCGGGGACGCGAGTTGTCGCAGTGCGGAAATCGTCTGATCGTCGCCGTACGCGATCACCGCGTCGGCGTCTTCCAGCGCGGTCTGTGTCAGCGCCAGCTCATCGCGTGACCACTCGATCGACGCCACGCAGTCGGCCAGCTCCGTGTCCACCTCGCGCACCGACCCGATAAA
This sequence comes from Verrucomicrobiia bacterium, assembly GCA_035577545.1. Lineage (NCBI taxonomy): Bacteria > Pseudomonadati > Verrucomicrobiota > Verrucomicrobiia > Verrucomicrobiia bacterium. The sequence continues at coordinate 30,304 of DATLVI010000032.1, read as the reverse complement.
CAGGGAGGGGAACACCGGGTCGCGCGACGAAACTTTCACCAGGTTCGCTGTCCGCAGCAGCAACCCGCAGCAGATGCTCACGATTCCGGGCATCGGGACGTTGCCCGCCAGAAAATGGACCAGCAGCCGCGGTGCGACGGCCCGCGACTGCACCCGCCCACGCAGGCAAAACTCGTCGAGGACCCGCCGGTTCCCCAACTCGCGGTCCAGCAGTTCGCCGAGCGACTCGTAGTTGATCGCCCCGAAGGTGAGATCGATGGCTTCCTGCACCATCGCTTCGGAAAAGCCCATGTGCTTTGGGGCGGACTCGACTGCGCGCTTCCGCCACGGACTGTTCGGATCCAGCCAATTCTTCGCCGTCTGCGCCAAAACGGCGATGACCGCGTCCGTGCTGCGATGCTGTTGCACCCGCTCACGCGCTTCCCGGGTCCGGCCAATCGCCTCCCGAATCGTCTCAATCGTTGCGCTCATTCCATCACAATATTCTCCGCATTGAGTGAACAGCCACGCACTTCCGCGCCCGCCGATCTCCCCAAGACTTCAAATTCCACCAAACTCGAGTCACTCACCCGGGCAATTCCTAAATCTTCCGTCTGCACACACATCATACTCCACAGGTTTGCCAGGTCAAAGATGCGGACCAGGCCACGCTCATTATCAGCAGCCTCCTTGCCAGTGTTCGGGTCGATAATGAGCACCCGTGCCCAAGGCGGAACCGCCTTCCCATCTGTCCGCCTGCCAACCCGCAGCGTCGCATCATAAAACTGCGTGCTCAACTCCGTCATGCCGTATTCATTGACAACGTGCGTCGTTGGAATTCCCAGAACACTCTCAAATAGCGCATAGAGATCCGCCTTCGACAGTTCACGGGACCGTCCCTTGAACCCACCCGTTTCCATGACGCGACTGCCTTCTGACATTTCAAATTTCAAATTCTGCTGCTCGAGATGATCAAACAAGTGGACAAGGGCAAACGCCGTCCCTAAGAGAAACACCGGCTGATGTGCCCACTGTATCTCGCATAAATCACGCACCAATTTCTCCACGAGCAATTGGCCGCCCTCAACATAATAAGCGCTGTCATCTGCGCCGAACTCCTTCATCACCACACCCATCATATGTGACAACGAGGAGTGCTGCGCCTCCTCCGGCGACGGCGTCAATATCATCATCGGCAAGCGCGCGCCATCCGGCAGCAAGTGCGCCGCGAAGTTCGGACCAATCGCCGCATGGTAAAGTTCCAGCGTGGCCAAAAAATGTTTCCCCGATAGCTCACGCGTTGTCCCGCTCGTGTGAAATTCCGCTACCGCCTGCTCGACCGGAAAACACGTCAGCGCAAAATCCTTGAACGCACTCGTCGGCGTCGCCGGAATCTCTTTCCAATGCATCACCGACTGCGGTGTCTGCTTCCGCCGGTCGCAATAAGCCCGATACACCGCGCAACGCTCATACTGAAACGCAAACACCTCACGCGCCAACCCCTCAAACTCCTCGTCCGTCGTCGCCTGCGCCACCCCGCGCGAGATGAGCGCGAACACCCGTCGCTGGAGATCCGAGGCAGCTTTATCCATGGGAAACCAAATCATCTAGCACGGCCAAACAATGATCCAGCTGCCGTTTCGTAATCACCAACGGGGGAGTGAGCCCGACGACTTCATTGCGGCTGCCTTCGGGCAGGGCGAGAATGCCTCGCTGGAGAAGCTTTTCGACAATCGGAACCGCATTCTTCACTTCCAGTCCGAGCATCAATCCTCGGCCGCGCACCTTGCCGATGCGGGCGAGTCGCGCTGCAAACCATTTGCCTAATTCACGACTGCGGGCGTCCAGCTTGAGCCGTTTCACCTCGCCGATGGAGGCGAGCGCGGCGGCGCAACCGAGCGGATTGCCCATGAATGTGCTCGTATGAATCGCCTCGCCTTCTGACTGGGGCCAGCTATCCATGACTTCCGCGCGCCCAATGCACGCCGAAATCGGAAAGCCGCCCGCCATGGCCTTACCGGCGCAAACAAGGTCCGGCACCACTCCCGAATGTTCACACGCGAACCAGCGTCCCGTCCGACAAAACCCCGTGTAGACTTCGTCGAGAACCAGCAGCAAGCCATGGTCGTCGCAGAACCGGCGCAACTTCGGAAGAAAATCATCCGGCGGAACAATGACCCCTCCGCGCCCTTGAATCGGCTCCACAATAACCGCGCCAAAATCCTGAATGTTCGCGACCTCCGGCAAACGTCCAAACGGAACATGCGCGGTAAAATGGCCAAGTTGCCCGGAAAAAGGTTTGCGGAAGTCCGCGCGCCACGTCGTATCGAGCGCACCGTAGGTGAGTCCGTGATACGCGCCTTCAAACGCAATGACACCCGGCCGTTTGGTGTGGATCGCCGCCGTCTTGAGCGCAACCTCAACCGCCTCTGCACCGGAGTTCGCGAAGACAACGCGCCCCTCCGATTTGCTCCACCGTCCAAACGTCAGCGCCACCAATTCCCGCGCCAGCTTCAACTTCAATTCGTTCGGATGCACATCGCCCATCGCGTGCAATAATTTTCCGGCTTGCGCCTGGATCGCCGCCACAACGCGGGGGTTGGTATGTCCGACGTTCGCCACGCCAAACGCCGCCGTCAGGTCGATGTAGCGGTTGCCATCAACATCCCACACGTTGGTTCCCGCCGCACGCTGCCAAAAAACCGGCCAATGATCTGAAACGTACGTGATGTTGCGGGATTCGTAACGACGTAGTTGGCGGGCGAGGGCGCAGGACTTCGGGCCGGGGATGCGGGTCTTCAGCAGTGGCAGCAGCTCTTTCACAACAACGGCTTCATTCTAGCCGTGCTGGACGAACTTATGAAACGTTTTCCCGGCTTCCTGGTCCACGAGCAGGACAAGATGATTGGCTTTCATGGATTCGACCAGTTCATCGATGCTCAAAGTTTCGTAATCGGCTTTGTCGCCATCGAAGAGCACGGCGAGGTCGGCGTCGGTGTCACGACGGCGCGCGGGCTGGCCGTTGCGTTCCCCGATCCAACCGCGGATTTGCGCGGACTTGATGATGATGCGTAGTGACATGATTCTTATACTCCCCGGGTTTCCGGTCCCCAAATATGCTTGTGCCACTGGGTCTGCATGCGGACGGGCAGTCTATCCGCTAGAATCCATTCAGCAAGCGTTTTGAGCGGCAGCTTGCCCCAAACAGGTGAGAATAAAACAGTACAGCCATTGGTCAACTGATGCTCGCCCATCATCTGCTTCGCCCAATCGTAATCCGCGCGGTCGGCGATGACGAATTTCACTTCATCCTTCTTGTCGAGATGCCGAATGTTATCGTACAGGTTCTTGCCAACCTCGCCGCTGCCGGGACATTTCAAGTCCATGATCTTCACCACGCGCGGGTCCACCCGCGACACGTCCACCGAACCGCTCGTCTCCAGCAACACCCGCTTGCCCAAATCGCAAAGCCGTGTCATTAACGGGAAGACATTCGGCTGCAACAGGGGTTCGCCGCCGGTGATCTCAACCAGCGGGCAGTTGTACTCCAGCACCTTCACAATCACGTCGCCGAGTTTCATCGACGCGCCCTCGTGGAACGAGTACGTCGTGTCACACCACGTGCAGCGTAGGTTGCACGCGGTCAGCCGCACAAACACACAGGGCAACCCCGCAAAAGAGGACTCGCCCTGAATGCTGTGAAAAATCTCGTTAATAACAAGGGTATCGGCCACGAGAGGACATTAACAAATGGATTCGGACACGTCAATTTGCGTACGGCCCGGGCAGTATCTTAATTTGAGACTCTTACCAGACCTCTTGACGCGCTTTCTGTATGCGCTTCCAAACATCGTCTTGGATTGAGCTGTGCCATACTCCACCAAGCAAGTGGTTAAAACTTGGATTCTGTGTCGCTTCACGCTCGACCCTCTCGATGAATAAAGGCCCATGATGGACCAGCAAATCCTCCAGTGCTCCCGCTGCCAAGAGTGCTTCCTGCTCGTCAGTCAGTTTATGTCGAAGAATCTTGAGAATGGCTGACCAGACTTCTTCTGGGACATCCTCCACGGAGCCGAGCATTAGTTCGCCACCTTCAAACCATTCTACTTCTAGTTCCTCCGCCGTCGGCGCTGGAAGCTTGGAATGGCAAACTTTACATATGCCCAAAACGATCTCCATCTTAGTCAACGTGCGAGCGCATGAAGGACAGGTTTTCATGGGTCACGTCATTCCGCCTGAACCTTGGCCGGTCGCCCCGTCTTTGCAGATTCGTACAGCGCCTCATAGAACAACGCCTGACGTAATCCCCAGATCGCTGGCGCAGGATCTTTCGCCTTCCCGAGCACGCAGTCGATAAACCATTGCTGCAACGTCGGCACCTCGGGAACCAGCGGATACTTGATAAGCTTTCGGTCCGGTCCCCAATGCTGCAACCGACCACCGTGAATGCCCGTCTGCACCTCGCCTTTCGTGAACGACACGCGCACCCCTTCATCCCAACCCGACATGGCGTCGCCATTGATCAATGCCGACCCGACCGCCCCGTTCTCATACCGGATCGCCGCGCTACACGTGATATCCACCGGCGCGCTGCGATTGTCGGTCCAGGCAAACACTTCGACCGGCCGCGAGTTCGCCAAATACAGTAGTGCATTGAACACGTGCGCGCCCGTGTCAAACGTCATCCCACCACCGGCCAGTTCCGGTTCCTGTCGCCACGTTCCCTTCGTTCCCTGTTTCCATGCCTGCGCGACAAACCCGTCCGCGGCGATCAACTCGCCGAGCACCCCGCGCTCTTGCAACCCGTGGATGTATTGATATTCGGGTGTAAACGTTCCGGGAAACGCCACGCTCACCATTCGCTTCTTCTTCGCAGCGTGCTTGATAATTTTTCGCGCCTGGTCGGAGGTCATTACCATTGGCTTCTCGACGAATACCTGGCATCCCGCTTCGAGTGAATCCATCACCTGTTGAAAGTGGTGCGCGTGTGGCGTCACGATAAACACGGCGTCCAACTTCACCTTGTCCAGCATGTCCTCATAATTGACAAACACCGGCGGCTTCTTCTTGATTGGCTCAAAAATCTCTCGCTGGTAGCGGTCGAGGTTCCCCTGATGTGTGTCGCACAACGCCACAATCTCCGCCTCGCCCACCTGGGTCGTGTAAACCTTTCCATGGTAGCGGCTCATGCTGCCGCAGCCGATAATGCCCAAGCGTACCTTCTTCATAATGGAGCCAAAGCTAGCAAATGGGCTTGCCCTCGGCAAACTATCTGGCAACGATGCAGGCGTGACGAGATTGACGCCAGAACAGTTCGCCATCGTCGTGCGCGAGGTCGAATTGATGCTTGGGGAAGGGGAGCGTGACGAAACCTGGCGCGTGCTCAAGATGTTTGCGGACGGTCGTTTCAATCACTCCTTGGAGGACTTTCCGCCAGCGCTTCAATCCGAATTCCGTAGTCTTGGCCCGTTGCGGAAGAAGGATTACAGCTCCCTTGCTGCCACCATCCGCGACCTGCGGAAGGACGTGTTTGACGTTCAGGGAATCGGCCGATTGAACTTCGAAGGTCGAGAATACGAACTCTTGAAAACCGCCAGCCGTCCGGCGCTTTCACCGTACGCGGTGCAGGTGCCGATCTGTCTCGTGGCCGGCGTGCATGGCGACGAACCGGACGGTATCCTTGCCTCGTTGGAGTTGGCGCGCCGCTTCGCGCAAAGTCCGCAACTCGTCTCCAATTATTCACTGACGATTTATCCTTGCGTGAACCCCGTGGGGTACGAACACATGACACGCGAGAACGGCGGGGGCAAAGACCTGAACCGCGAGTTTTTCCGCAACAGCACGGAAGAGGAGGTCGTCGTTATGGAGCGCGAGTTGCGCGCGCACGAGTTCGTCGGGTTCATCAGTGGGCATAGCGACTACGAGTCGTTTGGCCTCTATGCCTACGCCACCGGCGCGATCTTGAGTGAACGCCTGGCCAAACCCGCGCTCTTCCAGGCCAGCAGCGTCATCCCGATCAATACCGATGCAATAATCGACGGTCATGCCGCACAAAACGGAATCATCAACCAGAAGTTTCCTGGCTCCCTCGGCCCGCTGTCGAAAGGCGCAAGCGAGCCGTTCGATATCACCGTCGAGACCCCGAATCTCTTTGCCCTCAGCAAACGCGTCGAAGCCCAGGCGATCGCGTTCGAGACCATCCTCCACGAATACCGTGCAGTTGCAGCCGAAGCCGTTAACTTGTAAGCTGGATTCCTGCGAAATGAATAAGTCAACCGTGCTTGTGTTATGTAGCGTCGTCGCCGCGCTGTCCGCCCGGGCCAGCTCACCGAAGCCCGATCGCGACTTCGACGGGCTGAAGGGCAAGGTCCATCAAGTGAGCCATGGCAAACTCATGCCATCCATGGAGGACAAGTCCAGCCATGGCAAATCGGAGACCTACGACGAGCAGGGCAACCGGATAGCCACCATGGAGGTGGCCGCCGATTCCCGTCTCCAACGCTCGTATGTCCACCTCGATGCGCGAACAGTGTTGGAGTATTGGGGTGAGGAGCCATCATTTCCCGGCAGAAAGGAAGACGACTACCGGCTCTCTGCGAAATTCATGTACAAGTACGACGGCAAGGGCAATCGGATCGAGAAATCAGTCCTCAACAAAGACGGCTCGCTCGCTTCCAGGCAAAAGTACACGTACGACCCCAAGGGCCGGCGGATCACTGAGTCCACGGAAGTCGGCAAGGAAGTGAGTGAAGTATTGAAATTCACCTATGATGATGCGGGCAATGTCCTTACTCAGACCAGCGGTACGCAGAAAACGACCTATCGCTACACGCAATTTGATTCTGCGGGAAATTGGATCAAACGGATCGCCAGCGGACTGGGGATCAAAGAAGGGGAAACCCAACCCACCATGCAGGAATCCCCTGAAGAGCGGTTCATTACATACTATTGACCGTGCCATTGTCTCTACAGCGGTGTACTTGCAATGCTTCACGGACAGGCAACGTCCCAACACAGCCAGAAGATTCCCGGAAATAACGGTTGCTTCTTCGGGCGGGGAAATGAATATTGGTGGTGTTGACCATAATCGTTGCTTCAGCGGGCGATTCGGAAAAGGAGGCAGTGTGAATCGAGGTACAGTATGAAGGCGTTAAAATTCTGCTTTGGTGTGGTGCTTTTCGGCACGCTCATCGCGGTCGTTCAGCTTGCCGATCCACCGATGGATACTCCCTCGGCAAGATTTCAAAGGCTGCCGGACGTCGGCGTCGTGAACACCGCGCAAACCGAGTCGGCCGCCGGGCACACGAGCGCGGCGTTGCTCTTGCTTGATTACGCCATCGAGAACGATCTGCCAGATAGACCTCAGGCCGCTGTCGCTCGCACGAATGTTTTCGCACAACTCGCGGCCGAGAACACGCCCGTCAGCCACCTCAAAGCAACCGGTTGGGCTGCCGTGGTCGGCGGCGGAAATTCCTTTGAGAGCCTTGCGGGCAGCACCGTGGCCGACGCGGTGCTCTATGGAGACATCGCCCAAATGGCCCGGGAAGGCAGCTTCGAAGGGTCTCAGGATGACTTCACGAGCGCGCTGAATGCCATTCGCGGGATGGCCACCGTGTTTCCGCCGGCCGAGGGCACGATCACGCTCGCCAAAGCCGCCCGCCGCACCGGCGCGATCAACGAGTCGTTGCTCAACCAACTCAGCCAGATGCTCGGGCTTATGCAGGCCGACCCGAAATCGGCGCTCGCAGTCGAAAAGTTCAAAGATAATTTTATGCCGATGTTTGAATTGGCCAGACACTGCCGCACGTGGGGCGAATTTGAGACGATTCTCCGACAGGCCGACAGCCCCGATCAGTTGAAGGTGCTGACCAAGATGGCCTCCGGCACTCCCGCCGCATCGAAGCGTTTGGCCCAGGTTCTGGCGGTTGCGGCCCGCGATGGTCGGCCAGCGGCGTCCGCCTGTATCGACCTGATCATGCGCCAGGGACCGCGGGGGGTGGACACGTTGTACGCCGCCATTGGCAAGGGAGCGGCGGGACTGGAGTTCGTGGCCCAGCATCCCGAGTTGACGCCGCGCAGTTTGGGCGCGGTAGCGAAGGCCCACCCGTCAACGTTGGATACGATGCAGGAAAAATACCAGTCGCTCCGTTCCCAGTACGGATCGAGTGTACCGTTGGTCAAATACCTGGTGATCGCGATTCTTTGCGGCCTACTGGTTCTCGTGGTTGTGCCCGGCCAGTACCTGGAAAAGTTGATTGCCAGACCCGGCAGCACACTCCACGCCCCAAGCCCGATTCACTTCTTGCTCTCGGCACTGGCCGTGGGAGTGGTGTTGGCCCTGCTGGCGTATCTATTGTCGCTCGCGGTGCGTCCCGCCGTGGAGCCATCGGCGGGTATGGCGGTGGCCGGTGACGCGAGCGCGCCCGCTGTCGGCCAAAGAACCGACAGCGCTTTCCTGTCTGGAACGGTTGTGTTGATCTCCCTGGCGATTCACGTGATCGTTTGGTTCTTTGTCAGGGGGAAGATCCGGCAGGTCGAAGACGATGAGCAATCGCCGACCAAATTACGCCTGAAACGCCTGGAGAACCTCGATGTGTTCCTCGATCTGCCCTTGTTTACCGGGCTGGCGCTGACGGTCGTCGCCTTCATCCTCATCACGCTGGACGCGGGCATGAGCCGGCATTTCGCCTATACCTCCACGGTTGTTGGCATCCTGTCGGCCGTGTCGCTGCGGATCTGGTATCAATACCCGTTGAAGGAGCGCCTCATTCAGATGGAGTAGGGGACGGGATAACATGAAGACGTCTATCCTGATCGTCATGCTCGATTTTCTGGTGTGCTCGTTGTTGCTCTTCGTGATCGGCACGGGCGGTAAGCAGACGCAGTTCGCCACCTCGGCCCCGCCCGCCGTCCATGAAGAGTTTTCCGGGGCAGCACTGCAGGCGCAGCAGGAAGAATGGAACCGCGATTACGAGCAGCAAGCCCTGCGAGCCCAACTCAACACGACCAGCACTGAAAACGAACAGCTTCGCGGTCGCCTGACCGAGACGAGTGCCACCCTGGCTGCCCGGGAGGCCAACCTGAAAGCCTTGTCCGAAGAGACGGCCCGCGTCGAACAGGCCCGCGCTCAGACCGAGCAGGCGCTGACAACCGTGGCGAGTCAACTCGCCCGCGCCACTGCCGAGCAGGCCAAACTCCAGCAGGAAGGCGATGCCGCCAAAGAGAGTCTCACCAAGGTCCAGACGGAACTCACCGGGCTGCAGACCCAGCAGAGCCAGCTTCAACAGGAAAAAACACAACTCGAACAGCACGCCCAACAGTTGGGCCAGACGGTTGCCAGCCAACAGGCGACCATTAGCACGTTGAGCGAAGAAGTTCGGGCTTCCCAAAACCGGGTCGAGGCGCAGCTTGGCGATGTCGCCAAAGAACAGCAGGAAATGGGTTCGACACTGGGACGACTCGATGAATTTGCCCGTACCTTGCCGGCGACCATCCAGAAAAACGTCGCTGGCGTTCACGATGAACAACAGGCGATGCAACAGAATGTCGCCGCGTTGGCCGAAGACGTGAAAGGCCTGCAGTCAGGCCTCAATGCCGACGAGAAAGCCCGTCTAATGCAGGCCGTCAGCGATGTCGCCAAAGGGCAGCAAGAACTCCAGTCGCGTATGGACACCCTGATTAAGGCCGGGCAGAATGATAAGATCGGGCAGAGCCTGAATACGATTGAGAGCGGTCAGGAAGCGCTGCGCCAGCAAACCGCCAAACTGGGTGATCAGATTGAGTCCATCAAGGCCCGCGGCCCGGGTCCCTTCAAGGCCGTCAAGGGTGCGCGGCTCGAACTGTTGGTTGCGATTGGGAAGCGTGATACGCCGGAGTCCCCGACTTCCCGCTTCAAATCAGCGGCCTATCCGCCGGTGGTTAATGTGGGCGGGCGCTCGTTTGTCGTCGCCAATTACCAAACACTAGGCTTTGGGTGGTGGGCCTTGAGCGACATCGGCGAGATCACTCAACTCAAGTATACCGTCGATAAGGCCGGTGAAACACCGTGGACCGGCACGCTGTCGGCACCCGCCTGTGCGCTGCGTGCTGACCCGCACGTCGTGGCGGTGGAATTAAGCGGCACGGTGCCCGGCTTGAGCACCATGGAATTGGCCGGTCCCGAAGCCGTCCTGCAGACCGATCAGCGCAAGCTGCAAGTCTTCAAGAGCACCGCTACGGGCTTGAGTTTCGAGGCCGATACTTCCCCCGACCTGGCCGATCCCCGCTATTTGGTGATCAAACGTCCGCTGCGTGGCGTCGCTTCCTGGTTTGAGAATCCCGCTTACCGCGCTGATACCGGGGACTACGTGGTGACGAGCGACGGGAAACTGGTCGGCATTATGGTCAGCCGGGAAAAGTGTTTCGTCCTGACCAAAGACAACCTGTTGAATTGTGCCGCGACCATTCCGCTGGCGGACGCACGGCAATTCCAGCGCTCGGTGGAAACGTTCCGCAAACTCAGGTAGACGAGGAGATCTTTCGTCGAATTCAAACAGTGGCTGGGCGGAGCTACTCTTTCGCTTGAATACCACCTGGGGCAGATGGTTGTGTCGGCTCGGCAAACTTTTCTTCGAAGAAGTTCATGATACTGAGGCGATGCGCGGGAAGCGCCAGGATCGACGTGTAATGCCCGAGTAGCACGAAATCAGCGCGCGGTTTACCCAGGGCATGCCAGAGCCTGATTTGGTAACGGGTCGGGACCGAACGATCAAAACGCGCAATTAGCATCAGCACGTCATCGCGCGACACATACGGGGCCAATTTGACCGGGTCGGTGCGGATGACATCCTGCAGGTCTTGATAGACCTGTTTACCGGTCAGATCATGGCCCCTGCGGATGCAATCCCAGCTATGGCGCAAGCTGAGTTCGTCGGAGGAACGCATCACCCCCGCCAGCGGGCCGCCCGCAAGGTCGATAACATGAATTTTGATGCGCGGCTCTACAGCGGCAAGAGCTGCGTCGATAATTGCGCCGTAGCTGATCCCGAAGGAAGCAACCCGGTCCGGGTCAACACCCGGCTGTACGAGCAACCAGTCCAGTGCCCGGCGGTGGCGGATTACAGCGGCACGAAGCGTATCTTCCACCTGCGAGAGCGGCCCGTCCGGGTCAAATTTGGAACGGGCGCGCTTGACGATGGCCGCGTGATAACCACAACTCGCGAAGACTCGCGCGCAGTCGTCGACGACGATGGTGTCGCTGCCCCGGATAGGCGAGATCAAGATGAGGGGACGCGGTTCCGGCAGATTTGGCACGAACCAGACGATCTGAATAGGCTCGGAGGTCCCGGGCACGAAGAGCGTGACATCTTTTACGGAGTAATCTGAATGCTCCTCCGTGGCATGCACGAACACGATCGGTTCGGTGGACTGATAACGGTAGTATTGCTGAAGTTCCGGCGGCAGCGGTAGCGCCGCCCTGGGAGATCCGGTAGTCTCGTAAGATGCGCAACCCGCCCCCGTAGCCAACACCGTCAGCGCCAAAATCGTAGCCGTTCTCTTCATCCCGGATGCCATAATCTAGCACAGTTTGGGCCAACCCGCCGCGCCGCCATCGGCGCCGCAAGTGGGTGCTGGACACCGCCTTGACAAGGTTCGGCAATCCTGCTACGTAGATTGTGAAATTTGGAACAAGCGTCGGAGGGTTGGCAGGATTTCAGTCGCATAATGGATTCATACACAAGCCAGTACCTGTTTATCGCCGTGTTTCTCGCGGTCGCCGTGGCCTTCCCATTGGCCCCGCTGGTTATCGCGCGCCTTGTCGCGCCGCGCCGTCCGACGCCGACGAAGAATGACATCTACGAGTGCGGTTTGGTCTCCAAGGGCGATGCGTGGGTGCAGTTCCGCGTCGGCTACTACATTTATGCGCTGATCTACGTTATCTTTGCGGTCGAGACGGTGTTCCTGTACCCATGGGCCGTGGCATTTGTCGGACTCAGTTTCGGGGCGTTTATCGCGATGATGGTGTTCGTGTTATTGCTGGTCGAAGGGCTTATTTACGCGTGGGCCAAAGGCGCGCTGGATTGGAAGTCATAGGGATTTCGCCATGGCAATCGACGAAGGACTAAAGAGCGAGCTTCAGAAACAGGGGATTTTTGTTCTCCCGTTCGAGCAGCTTTATAATTGGGGCCGCAAATCCTCGATCTGGCCGCTGCAATTTGGCCTGGCGTGTTGTGCCATCGAAATGATCGCGAGCGCCGCCTCCCGCTACGACTTGGCCAGGTTCGGCGCCGAAGTTTTCCGCGCCACGCCACGGCAGGCCGACTTGATGATCGTCGCGGGCACGGTCACGAAGAAGATGGCCCCACAGGTTGTCCGCCTCTATAACCAGATGCCGGAACCGAAGTATTGCATCGCCATGGGCGCCTGCGCGATTTCGGGTGGACCATTTAAGGACGGCTACAACGTCTTGAAGGGGATCGACCGGTATATTCCCGTGGACGTGCACATTCCCGGTTGTCCGCCGCGTCCCGAGGCGTTGATCCACGCGATCATGACGTTGCAGCGTAAGATTGCGGGCCAGCACCTCGAAAAGGGCCAACGACCGCGGTGGTACGACAAGCATGCGACCTCCGAATTCCCGATTCCAGCATTCGGCGAACATGATTTGCAACCGCCAGCCAATCGCGAGGTGTGGCAACCGCCGCGCGATTATCGTGACGTGACGCTGGAGGATGTCAAGAAGGGCTGATGGAAGCGATTGAGAAAATCAAGGAGATCGCCGCGCAGGCCGTACCAGGCGCGAAGATCGAGATCATCAACTCGACACCGGCGGCGCAGCAGCCAGCGTTGCTCGTGGACCGTGAGCACATCTATGGAGTGGGGAAGTTCTTTAAGGAAGACCCGCGCTTCCAGATGGATTTTTGTTCGTGCGTGACGGCGGTTGATTATCCGGCCAAAGCCGACAAGCCCGGGTATGTCGAGGTCGTTTATCATCTGTACTCCGTGGCGCAGAAGCAGGGACCCATCGTCTTGAAGGTGCGCGCACCGCGTGAACTCGATCAATGTCGTGTGCCGTCACTGACCGCATTGTGGCGCGCGTGTGAATTCCAGGAGCGCGAGGCGTACGACCTGTATGGCGTGAAGTTCGACGGACATCCTGATTTGCGGCGCATCCTGATGTGGGACGAGTTCACTGATTTCCCGATGCGCAAGGATTACGTCCCGCCGCCGGATTACGAGTGGGAGCCGACACCGCACGACGACACGCTGCAACGCGCCGTGCAAGAGGGCGGTATCATGCCCCCGACCGCAGTGGAAGAGCTGGAGAGGGCAAAAAAGAAATGATCCAGCCACTCACAGACGAAAAGCCGTACACGTTGACGCCGGGTTCCGACGGCGTGATCGAGACCCAGACGCTGGAGGTTTCCATTGGGCCGCAGCATCCGAGCACCCACGGCGTGTTCCGTATGGACTGCGTGCTGGACGGCGAATCCGTCGTCGCGCTCAAGCCCGTCATGGGTTACCTCCATCGCAATCACGAGCAACTGGCCGAGCGCATGGCCTGGTTGGGATCGATGCCGTACACCGACCGGCTCGATTATTTCAATTCCATGACCAACAACTGGGCGTACGCGCTGGCCGTCGAGAAGCTCGCTGGTATCAAGGTTCCCGACCGCGCCGAGTATATCCGCGTGGTCATGGCGGAACTGACGCGCTTGCTAAACCACTCGTGCGTCATCGGGTTCATGTTGCAGGACCTCGGTGCGTGGGGCACCCCGTTGCTGTACGCCTTCCGCGAACGCGAGCGTATCCTCGATTTGTTTGAAGCCGTGAGCGGCTCGCGCATGATGTGCAATTACATGCGGTTTGGCGGCGTGCGCGTGAACATGACCGATGAAAACCTGGCGACCGCGAAAGATATTGCGTCCCGGTTCCCGCGGTTCCTCGATGAGTTTGAGAAATTGCTCACCAACAACGAGGTCCTGCTCGCCCGCACACAGCGCGTGGGCGTTTTGCCGAAGGAGTTGGCCATTAACGCCGGCATCAGCGGCCCAATGGCCCGCGCCAGCGGTGTGGACTATGATCTTCGCAAGGTCGATAAATACGGCGTATACGGACGCGTTGATTTTCGCGTCCCGCTGGGTGAGATCGGCGATGTATATGACCGCTACTACATTCGCGTGCTCGAGATGCGCGAGAGCATCAAGATCCTGCAGCAGGCCTTGCGCGATATTCCACAGGGCCCGCATATCGCGCCCGAGGTGAAGCTTCGCAATTTCAAAATTCCGCCCGGCGACGGCTACGGCCGCATCGAGGGACCGAAGGGCGAGCTGGGTTTCTATCTCGTCTCGGACGAAGGCGGCAAACAGCCGTACCGCTACCATGTGCGTCCGCCCAGTTTCGTCAACCTGACAATTCTGGAAGACATGTGCGTCGGGCACAAGGTGGCTGACGTTGTGGTCATCCTCGGTAGCGTCGATATCGTGCTCGGGGAGGTGGACCGCTAATGGGCTTCATTGGGAAAGGTTTGTTCGAGGGCATGGTCGTGACGGCCCGCAACTTTGTGGGCAGTTATTTTGACAAGGAACGCCTTGTCACGGTCCAGTATCCCGAGGAGCGCGTCCAGGTTCCCGAGAATTCCCGCACGTTTCCTTTCCTCGTGTTCGATAAGGACAGCGATCCGATCGCCTCGATGCGTTGCGTGGCGTGCAAGATTTGCGAGGTGGAATGCCCGCCACAGTGCATTTACATCGTCATGGATCGCGACGAGAAGGGCAAACCGCAGCAACGCCCGAAGGTGTTCGACATCGATATCAGCGTCTGCATGCAGTGCCAGATTTGCGTGGAGGTCTGCCCGTTCGACGCGATCAAGATGGACAACAATTACGAGAAGTCGCAGTACGGACGTTTCGATGAGCTTGTCGAACATTTGCCCGAACTGCTGAAGTCCAACGAGTTCTATAATAAGATCAAACCGACCGAGGCTTCCGCCGTCGACGCCAAACTGAAAGCTGAAGCGGAAAAGAAGGCGAAGAAGGCAGCACCGGCGGGAGCAAAACCCGCGGCACCAGCGCCCAAGCCGGCCGCTCCCGTAGCGCCGAAGCCCGCGGCAACAGCAGCCCCGACGGCGCGAGTTGCGATTCCAGACGATGCGCCGTTCACGCCCGAGCAGCGCCAGTGGCTCAGCGGATACCTTGCGGCTGTTGCAGGATCTGGTGGCGCAGGCGTTGCGCCTGCAGCCGCAGCCCCAGCCACCGAAGGGCCGGTAGCGCAGGCCGCTGAAGCGGCGCCGGCAACCGAGGCGGCACCCGCTGCCGAAGCACCGGCGGGTGGCTGGCCATGGCACGATCCGGGACTTGGAATGCAGCAGCGGCTTGATTTGGCAAAGGACACACCCATCGCCGACAAGTTGATGGCTGCCATGGCGCAGACTGATTGCCATGCCTGCGGTTACGATTGTCGCGGCTATGCGGATGCGATTGCCACGGGGGCGGAGACCGATTTGTCACTGTGCCTGCCAGGAGAAGCGGAAACTGCCAATATGCTCAAGAAGCTGATGCAGGAGGCAGGGAAGTTGTAAGGGTAGCGTCACAGTTCGGCTGTCGTTCCGGTGAGGAAGCGGGTTTGACAGGGGACGGGGGTTTTCCTATAAGAAGCGCGCCCGATTCGGGCTGACTGACGAAGCATGGATCAGGTTTACAAAGTCGCACCACAATTATTGAAGCTTTTGTCGTACCTGCTGGGGTGGTTGCCCTGGATCGGGAAGCCCATCGCCGGTTTTCTTTCCAATCCGCCGGAATGGTTCATCTGGGCGGTCGCGATCGCGGTTCCCATCCTCTTTGTCGTTGCCGTGTTCCCCGGCATCTTCGCCTACACCACGCTGGTTGAACGCAAGGCACTCGGTCGGATCCAAAACCGCATCGGCCCGAACCGCGTTGGTCGCTGGGGCATCCTCCAACCAATCGCGGATGGCGTAAAGCTGCTGACCAAGGAAGATATTGTCCCGCGGAGTTCCGATAAGTTCGTCCACTTTCTCGCCCCGGTCATTGCGGTAATCCCGTCTGTACTGCTTTTCGCGGTGGTACCGGTTGGCGCGGGACTCGTTCCGGTCGATCTCAACATCGGCATACTGTTCGCGTTCGCCATCAGTACGGCCAGTGTACTGGCGCTTTTCATGGGTGGTTGGGCGTCACGCAACAAGTTCTCGCTGCTGGGTGCGATGCGTGCGGTGGCGCAGGTTGTTTCCTACGAAGTTCCCATGGTGCTGGCAGCCGTGGCGGTGGTGATGGCGGCAGGCTCGCTTTCCACGCTGGCCATTGCCAAAGCACAGAGCGGGGGAATCCTCAACGTCTCGCACTGGTTCGTGTTCCGTCCGTGGGGATTTGTTGGGTTCGCTCTTTTCACGATTGGAGCGATGGCGGAGTCAGCCCGCACGCCGTTTGACATTCCCGAGGCGGAATCGGAGATCATCGCGGGTTATCATACCGAGTATAGCGGCTTCAAGTTCGCGCTCTTTCAACTCGGCGAATACCTCGCGTCCATTGCGATGGCGGGCATCACGGTGACGATGTTCCTCGGCGGCTACAACGGTCCCGGCAGTGGCCCCGGTGTCCTGGGTGGCTTGATTTCCATGTTTTGGTTCTTTACCAAGCTGGGAGGCATGATTGTGTTGACGATTTGGATTCGCGGCACCTGGCCGCGCGTGCGCGTCGACCAGTTGATGAGCTTTGCGTGGAAGGTCCTGCTGCCGATGTCGATCGTCAATATTATTGCCGTCGCGATGTGGCATTATATAACCGTGCGGTACATCGCGTGGATCGTGACCACCCTCTGGCTTGTTCTCTGGTTTGTCACCCTCTCCAAACTCGCGGCTTCCGAGACAATCGAGAAACGGGAATACCGGTACGCCTCCTGATTATCATGGAAATCGCCTTCTGGATCCTTTCCGCAATCACAGTCATCGGCGCCATCCTGGCGATTACGATGCGCAATCTCGTGCATTGCGTCTTGTCGCTGATCCTGTTCTTCCTCGGCATTGCGGGACACTACCTCCTCTTGCGCGCGGACTTTCTCTTTGCGGTGCAGGTGCTCATTTATATTGGCGCGGTTGCCGTGCTGATTCTGTTCGCCATCATGTTGACACGCCACGTCACCGGCACGGAAGGTCCGCGCGAGGTGCTCGGCGGTAAATGGTGGGCGGGCATGGGCACCGCGGTCATTATCGCCGGCTTGCTGTGGGCGATCATCGGCAAAGATCCGCTTACCTCGATATTGCCGGTGGGTACGGCCAGTACCTCCATCGCGGAAATCGGCAGGGCGTTCGTCGCGGACTGGCTTGTGCCATTGGAGGCGATGGCGGTGCTGTTGACGGCGGCATTGATCGGCGCGGTGGTTATCGCCCTGGAGGAGGTCATTCGTAAGCGATGACTGTCTCCCTGGCCCATTACCTGATGCTCTCGGCGTTTCTCTTCGCCATCGGTTTGTGCGGCGCGCTGTCGCGCAAGAACGCGATCATCGTGCTGATGGGCATCGAAATCATGTTCAATGCGGGCATCCTGAACTTTGTCGCTTTCTGGCACTACAAGTATTTCGCGTCGCTGACCGCGCAGATGTTTGCCATCTTCGCGATTTCCATCGCCGCGGCGGAGTCGGCCATCGGCCTGGCGCTGGTGATTGCCGTGTATCGTCACTACCAGTCGATCGATGTTGATGAGATGAGGAGCTTGAAGGGGTAGATGAACGAAGCCCGGTACATCGACGAATTGGTTAGGCAACAGTGGTTGATTCCATTTTTTCCACTGGTGGCCGCCGCTATCCAATCTTTACTGAAGCGCCCCCATCGGAAGCTCTCGGCGACCCTGACGATCGGCGCGATGGGTTTGTCCTGCGTTTTTGCGTTGCGCGCCTTTTTCGCCACACTCGGTAGTGGTGAGCACACGGAAGTCCAGCGGGCGATTTGGAATTTCACCTGGTTTAAGTTTGGCAATACGAGTCTTGATCTAGGGCTCATCCTCGATCCGTTGACGGCAGGCATGGCAGCTATGGTGTCATTCGTCGGGTTCTGGATTTTCGTCAACGCAACCGGTTATATGCACGACGACGAGAACTTTACCCGGTTCTTCTGTTTCCTGTCATTGTTTGCCGCCTCGATGCTTGGCTTGGTCATCTCGAACAACCTGCTCCTCTTGTTCATGTGCTGGGAACTGGTCGGCCTGTGCAGCTATCTGCTCATTGGTTTTTGGTATTTCAAGCCATCGGCGGCCGCCGCGATGAAGAAGGCGTTCATCACCACGCGCATTGGCGACGTGGGGTTCTTCCTCGGTATCCTGATGCTGTACTGGAAGACGGGAACATTGAATCTATACGCGGCAGACGGCACCGGGGCGCTGCAGCAGGCCGGTAGCCTGGCTCACCTGGCAGGCTGGTGGGGTTTGTCTGCAGCAAGCACGATTGCCTTCCTGCTTTTCATTGGCGCGATGGGCAAGAGCGCGCAATTTCCGTTGCACGTGTGGTTGCCCGACGCGATGGAAGGCCCGACACCGGTAAGCGCGCTGATCCATGCCGCGACGATGGTGGCGGCAGGCGTGTTCATGGTGGGTCGCATGTACCCGCTTTTCACGGCAGAACCGGGCGCCTGGGTAATGGACTTCGTGATGTGGATCGGTTGTTTCACGGCGGTGTTTTCGGCGACGATAGCCGTCGCGCAGTTCGATATCAAACGGGTCCTGGCGTATTCGACCTGTTCGCAGCTCGGGTTCATGGTGATGGCGTTGGGAGCGGGCAGTCTCCCCGCCGGACAATTCCACCTGCTGACGCATGCGTTTTTCAAGGCGCTGCTCTTCCTGGGTTCGGGCTGCGTAATTATCGGGACGCACCACGAACAGGACATGCGCAAGATGGGCGGGCTCAAGAAGTATATGCCCATTACCTTCTGGTGTTATCTCGTCGGCATGCTGGCGTTGGCGGGTGTCCCACCCTTTGCGGGGTTCTTCTCGAAAGATGAGGTGTTGCTAGCGACCTTCCAACGCAACAAGTACGCGTGGGGCCTGGCGACGTTTGCGGCATTCCTGACCGCCTTCTATATGACGCGGCAAATGTTCATGGTTTTTGCAGGCAAATGGCGCGGCGGAGAAGGTGACCATGGCCATGGCCACCACGACGCACACGAGGATCACGGACATGGCCATCACGGCGAACCGCACGAAGTGCCCTGGAATATGTGGCTGCCCATTGCCGTGTTGAGCGTATTCGCCATCGGGCTGGGCTTTTTCAGCCACAAATTTGGGAGTTATCTTGGAGTCGAGGAGAGCGAAGCTCTCGGCGGTAAACCCATAGTTATGGGCTTGTCGATCGCCGTCGGATTGTTGGGCATTTTCTTCGGGTGGGTGGTGTACGGGCGCAAGACGATGGAGCACGCTTCCGAGCCAGACCCGCTCGCGGCGATGCCGGCCGGATTGTTCACCTTTCTCAACCGCAAGTGGTACATCGACGAATTGTACGAAGCGACCATTTTCAGGTTCACCGCAGCGTGCGCCACGTTCTTCCGTTTCTTCGACAAATTTGTGGTCGATGGAACGTTGCATGCGATCTCCTGGATCGCGTGGGGCATCTCGCAGGTTTTCCTCTGGGGCGGAGATGAACTCTTCATCAACAACGGCTTTGATTCCGGTTGTGAGAGTGTCCGCTCGGGAGGAAAGATCCTGGCGAAACTGCAAAGCGGTCGCGTGCAGAATTATTTCCGTGTGTTGAGTCTCGGGGCGGCGATCCTGTTGCTGATCTACTTCTACTCATGAGCCCCAACACGTCATTTCCTATTTTGTCGCTCATCACCTTTGCCCCGCTGGTCGGTGCGGCGCTGGTGTTGTTGCTGCCGAAAGACAGCAAGGGCGCGATCAAGGTCGTTTCACTGGTCGCCAGTCTCGTCTCGCTGTGCCTGACGCACGTTGTCTGGCATCATTTCGATCCGAATGCCGGGTTGATGTTTGAAGAGCGATCAACGTGGATCACCGCCATGAACGTGGATTACCACCTCGCTGTTGACGGCCTGAGCATAACCATGGTTTTGCTGACGGCAATCATCATGCCGCTGGCGTTACTGGCGTCTTGGAAGCAGGAACGCAATGTGAAATTGTTTTTTCTGCTGTTTCTACTGCTCGAAACCGGCATGTTCGGCGTCTTCACCGCACTCAACTTCTTCCATTGGTTCATCTTCTGGGAGTTGGGACTCATCCCGATGTTCTTCCTGATCCGGATTTGGGGCGCGGAAGACCGAACCTACGCGTCCTTCAAGTTCTTCCTGTACACGTTGGCTGGTAGCGTGGGAATGCTGCTGGCCTTTGCTTTCATTTATCTCGCGACCACCAACGCGGGTCATGGTTCCCTCGATTTCATTGAGCTACGACAGATGGCGGCGTCGGGCGAGTTGGCTGCGGCCCTCGGAAAGTTCGTCGAGGGCATCAACACGCATATTGGAATGCACATCGATTCGGCGCGCTTTGCCTCGCTATTGTTCTGGGGCACATTCCTCGGCTTCGCCATCAAAGTGCCCATCTGGCCGTTTCACACGTGGCTGCCGGATGCGCATACCCAGGCGCCCACGGGCGGTTCCATGGTCCTCGCCGCAATCTTGCTGAAGATGGGCGTGTATGGGTTTTTGCGGATCGTGTTGCCGATTTTTCCTTATCAAGTGCAAGCACATGTTAACGTCCTGCTATTCTTGGCGTTGGCCAGCATCGTCTTTGGCGCGTACGCGGCCTTGGCGCAGACTGACTTCAAGCGCCTCGTTGCGTATTCCTCCGTAAACCACATGGGCTACGCGATGCTCGGCATTTTCGTGACTGTGGCCACGGCGGCCAACGTGACGGACATAGTCAACGAGAAGGCCGCGGCACTGAACGGCGCTATCTTGCAAATGTTCAACCACGGAATCAGCTCGGCGGCATTGTTCTTTCTCGTCGGCGTCATCTACGACCGCACACACACGCGCAAACTGGAAGAGTACGGCGGGCTTCGAAAAATCATGCCGATTTACGCGGGGGTACTGGGCATCTCCATGTTCTCGTCACTGGGATTGCC
This sequence comes from Verrucomicrobiia bacterium, assembly GCA_035577545.1. Taxonomy (NCBI): domain Bacteria; kingdom Pseudomonadati; phylum Verrucomicrobiota; class Verrucomicrobiia; species Verrucomicrobiia bacterium. The sequence goes on along the minus strand of DATLVI010000032.1, from coordinate 9,271 downwards.
CGGTCTCAACGGGTTCGTGGGCGAATTCCTCGTATTCAAAGGCGCTTTCCCCATTGTCCCGCTGGTATCCTCGCTGGCAACCATCGGACTGGTCATCACCGGCGTGTTTCTGCTCGGGATGATGCAAAAGGTTTGCTTCGGCCCGCTCAACGAGAAGTGGAAGGGGCTCACCGACATGAACACGCGCGAGATTTCCATCATCGCCATCCTGATGTTCTTCATGTTTTGGATTGGCCTCTATCCAGGGCCATTACTCGACGCTTCCAACAAAGCTGTAGTGCAACTGGTGGGTTTGTTCCAGAACCTGGGACACTGACGAAATCATGCAAGTTGATTGGACAATTTATCTGACGTTCCTCGGCGCGGGCCTGATCCTGTTGTTGCCACGCGACTCGAAGAACCTCATCCGCTGGGTCGCGCTGTTGACCGGGGTAGCTGCCCTGCTTGTTGGCCTGAAGAATTATTTCGACTACAATGCGTGGGTTAACGCGGAGCTCGCGGCCCACGACGGCAGGCTGACCGTTGGCTTACGGGACCTTGTAAATGTCCCCTGGATTCCCGCGCTTAACGTGAACTACCACCTGGCGGTTGATGGCATCAGCTTCCCGCTCATCATTTTGAACGGCTTCGTGTGCGTGACGGGCATCCTGTTCAGTTGGAACATCGAGAATCGGGTCAAAGAATTCTTTGCGTTCTTCCTGACGTTGATCGCCGGTGTATACGGCGTGTTTATGTCGATGGATTTGTTTCTGTTATTCGTGTTTTACGAATTGGCGATCATCCCGAAGTACTTCGTCATTGCGATCTGGGGCTCAACCCGCAAGGAGTACGGCGCAATGAAGCTGGTGCTGTACTCGTTTGTGGGTAGTGCGCTTGTGTTTATCGGCATTTTGGCCGTCTTCTTCAGCGCCGGCGGGCAGACGTTTGATATCCTTGAACTTGTCAAACACCCCTTGGCGCCCGCAGTGCAGATTTGGGTGTTCCCATTGATCTTCGTTGGTTTCGCGGTTCTGGCGGGCATGTGGCCATTCCACACGTGGGCGCCCACGGGCCACGTGGCCGCCCCAACAGCGGCCTCGATGTTGCTTGCGGGTGTTGTGATGAAACTCGGGTCATATGGCTGTTTTCGCGCCGCCATGCTTTTATTTCCTCAGGGTCTCGAGCACTGGAAATGGTGGATTGCGATACTGGCGGTAATCGGCATCGTGTACGGCGCTGGAGTGGCGCTGGTGCAGAAGGATTTCAAGTTTATCATTGGTTACTCGAGCGTCAGTCACATGGGCTTCGTGTTGCTCGGGCTGGCAACGCTCAATGTCATGGGCATGTCGGGCGCTGTCCTACAGATGTTCTCTCACGGTATTGTCGCCAGCCTGTTGTTTGCGGTCGTCGGCCGCATGGTTTACGACCGGACGCACACGCGACAGTTGGACGAATTAGGCGGACTGGCCAAGGTCATTCCTTTTGCGTGCGTTACGTTCGTAATTGGCGGCGCGGCCTCGATGGGTATGCCGGGTTTTAGTGGATTTGTTGCGGAATACCAGATCCTTGCGGGTGCTTTTCAAATGCATCCGCTGCTGGCTCTTGCCGCCGGACTGAGTATCCCGATCACCGTCGCTTACATTCTCAATGCGAATAACAAAGTATTCATGGAACGGGACGAACCCGCTGGCGGACATGGACACGGACATAGTGACGAAAGCAGTTCGCATCCGCCGTTACCGCCGATTACGCTGCCGGAGGGCGTCGCGGCGGTCATCCTGATGGCGTTGCTGGTGATCGTCGGGCTGTATCCGTCGATCATGCTCAACATGATCAAGGCCAACGTGGAACTGTTTTTACGAGGTGGGCAATGACGCCGATTTCCTATCTCGAGATTTTCAAGGCCCTGAATTCGGAGGCAATGCTGGCTGTCGCTGCGCTCGCCGCGTTAACGCTGGATCTGGCGTCGTTGCGCCGCGCCGAGCCCGTCATGCGCAGGCGGACCATCGGCACGGTGGCCGTCATCGGTCTGTTGGCGTCGTTCATTCCTCTGTGGCAGCAGCTTGGCCATCCGCGAACGGTGCTGTTGGGCGGCACACTGGCCGTCGATGATTTGATCATGGTGTTTAAACTCGTGATCGTGGCGCTGACGTTGATCACCGTCTTGATCTCAATGGATTACGACGTGGGGCGACATGTTGGTGAATATTTCGCGGTGATGCTGTTTGGCGCGATCGGGATGATGCTGCTTATCAGCGCGGAAGAGTTGCTAACGATCTTCGTCGCACTCGAACTGACCAGCATTTCCCTGTACATCCTGACGGCTTTTCACAAAAGTGAACTGCGCTCCCAGGAGGCAGCACTCAAGTACTTTATGTTCGGCGCGATTTCGTCTGCGTTTCTCTTGTTCGGGTTGAGTTATGTGTATGGAGTGACCGGCGCGACCAGTTTGCACGGGATCCGGGAGGCGGTGAAGAACAGCGGAGTTGGGATGAGTCCGCTGCTGGCAACGGGGATGCTCTTTGTTATTATCGGCTTTGGATTCAAAGTCGCTGCCGTGCCATTTCATTTGTGGGCGCCCGATGCCTATGAAGGCGCGCCGACGCCGGTCACCGCATTTATCGCGACGGGATCGAAGGTCGCCAGCTTCTTCGTGCTGTTGAAGGTGCTCTTTATCGGCTTCGCGGGGCTGGAAGGTTCGGCGTTCTGGGGTCATTTCTCTTCGGGCTGGACGATGCTGCTGGCCATCACGGGTGCCTTGAGCATGGTGCTCGGGAACTGCGCGGCCATTGTACAGCGGAACGTGAAACGGCTGTTGGCGTATTCCAGCATCGCGCACGCAGGCTACATTTTCATCGGACTTGTCGCGGCTTCGCGGATGGGCGCGACCTCCGTTCTCTTCTACATTATCGTGTATTCGCTGACGAATCTGGGCGCGTTCGGTGTGGTGGCCGCGCTGTCCAGTCGCGCCGGTGGCGATGAGCTGCAGGACTTCGACGGCATGGCGAAGCGGGCGCCGTTTCTGTCATCGCTGATGTTGATCTTTGTGCTTTCGCTGGCAGGGATCCCACCGCTGGGCGGATTCCTGGGCAAGTTCTACCTTTTCGCGTCGGCGATCCAGCGTGACGCGCAGAACTTCGGACTCTTATGGTTGGTGGTGTTGGGCATCCTCATGAGTGCCGTTTCGCTTTACTATTATCTCGTGCTGCTCAAGCATATCTACGTGGTTGAAAGCGAGGACCAGGCTCGCATCATCACCCCGACATACCTGAATGTGGCATTGGGCCTCGTCGCATTGGCCGTCGTCCTGCTGGGCGTCTGGCCGAGGCCGATTCTTGAGCTTCTCAACAGCCTCGTTGTTGCTTTATAATCGCTACCCTGATGCAATGAGGCGCGTTCACCACAACCTGCCTCGGTTTGATTTTCATGCACATTGACGGCTCAACAACGATTGTCGGCGTTTTCGGCGCGCCCATCAAGCACACCGCATCTCCCGCGATGCACAACGCCGCCTTCGCGGCGCTCGATATGAATTGGGTGTACCTGGCGTTGCATGTCGATCCACAGAATTTGCGCTCGGCGTTGCGCGGCGCAAGCGACATGGGTGTGGTGGGAATCAATTTGACTCTGCCGCACAAAATTCTGGCCCTCGACTGTGTCGATGAGCTCGACGCGGAAGCCCGGAAATTGGGGGCGGTCAACACCGTCACCATGGAAAAAGGAAGGCTGCGCGGGTTCAATACCGACGGCTACGGTTTTCTCAAGGCGATCAAAGAGGACTTCAACCTGTCCATCAAGGGCAAACGAGTGCTGGTGCTCGGCGCAGGCGGAGCGGGGCGGGGGATCGCTGTGAAATGCGCGCTGGACGGAGCCGCCCGGGTCATCGTCGCCAACCGCACGCTGGCGCGGATCGAGCCCATTGCGAACGAAATTCGCGGGACGAAGAGCGAGTTCCTGCCGCTCAAACTTGCGGCAGACGAGATCCGCAAGGTGATCCACGAGGTCGATCTCGTGGTGAACGCCACATCGGTTGGCCTGCAAGGAGGCGAATTGCTCGGGCTTGGCGCGGAGCTCTTTTCGCCACGCTTGCATCTGTACGACACAATTTATCGTCCTGCGGAGACGGAGTTGCTGCGTGTCGCGGAGAGCGCGGGCGCGAAAGTCGCGAACGGACTGAGCATGCTATTGCACCAGGGCGCCAGGTCGTTCGAGATTTGGACCAAGCGGAAGGCGCCGCTGGCGGTCATGCGCCGGGCGTTGCGGGCGGCGGTCTACGGGGAAAAAGCGTGACCGGGCTGCAGCTCTACATCGATTTCCTCGTCTTTGCGTTTGGCGCGGTCGTCGGGAGCTTTCTCAACGTCTGCATTCACCGGATGCCTCTCGATCAATCGATTGTCTTTCCGCCATCGCATTGCCCGCACTGCGACCAGCGCATCCGTTGGGCCGACAACATCCCGCTCTTTAGTTACCTGGCGCTACGTTGCAAATGTCGCAACTGTGGCGCGAAAATCAGCCCGCGCTACTTCATCGTGGAACTATTAACTGCGGTGTTGTTCCTGCTAATGTGGCTGAAGCTAACACAGTGGGACGATCCGCCCGTACACGGCATTTACTTCCTGAAAGCGCCGATTTATTGGATGGTGATTGCCGGTTTAATCGTTGCAACGTTTATCGACTTTGAGCACTATATTATCCCTAACGAGATTACGCTCGGCGGGATCGTCGTGGGTCTGCTGCTCAGCATCGTGTATCCGCCGCTGATGGGCGCGAATTCGCTCCAGATGTCGGTTGTGCGGTCGGTTCTGGGAGTGTTGGTTGGCGGCGTGACGCTGCTGGTCGTTGCGACGGTGGGAGAGATAATCTTCAAGAAAGAAGCCATGGGAATGGGAGACGTGAAATTTCTGGCGGCCATTGGAGCGTTTTTCGGGTGGCAGGCGACGCTCTTCACGGTATTCGTGTCGTCCATGCTCGGGGGAGTCATCGGGTTGATTCTGGTGATCGGGAGCAAAAAGGGATGGCAGAGCCGCATCCCGTACGGGCCGTACATCGCGCTGGGCGCGTTGCTGTGGATGTACTGCGGACGCGAGATTATGAAGTGGTACCTGGGTTTCATTCAAGGATAACAATGCCGCAATTGCGTTACTTCACCGCGGGCGAATCGCACGGCCAATGCCTGATTGGCGTGGTCGAAGGCCTGCCGGCCGGCCTGAAATTGGATCGCGCCGCCATCAATCGCGACCTCGCTCGCCGTCAGCAGGGCTATGGACGCGGCGGTCGTATGAAGATTGAAGCCGATGAGGCGGAGATCGTATCGGGGGTGCGCCACGACGAAACCATTGGCTCTCCCGTCACGTTGATGGTGAAAAACCGTGACTTCAAGATCAACGAACTGCCGGCCGTCACGAAACCGCGTCCCGGCCATGCCGACCTTGCCGGCGTTATAAAATATGACCGCCAGGACGCACGCGATATCCTGGAACGCTCCAGCGCGCGGGAGACCACGATGCGTGTGGCAATCGGCGGGGTCTGCAAACTACTGCTCGCCGAAGTCGGCGTCGACATCGTCGGCCACATCGTCAGTCTCGGCACGGTACAGGCAAAGACAGATGGACTGACATTCGCGCAAATCCGCGAGCGGAGCGAAGCCAGTGAGGTTCGCTGCGCCGATCCCGAAGCCGAGAAGAAGATGATCGAGGCCATTGATATAGCCAAAGGTCAGGGCGATACGATCGGCGGTGTGTTTGAGGTGATCGCGGTCGGTGTCCCGATTGGGCTCGGCAGCCACGTTCATTGGGACCGGAAGCTCGATGCGAACCTGGCCCGGGCCTTGATGAGCATCCAGGCCATGAAAGGTGTCGAGGTGGGGCTCGGATTTGAAGCAGCGCGCCGCTTTGGTTCGCAGGTCCACGATGAAATCCTACCGGCGCAGGACGGGGTCTTCACCCGCGCGGGCAACAACGCTGGGGGTTTTGAAGGTGGCATGACCAACGGTCAGCCGGTTGTCGTCCGCGTCGCCATGAAACCATTGTCGACGCTCATGAAGCCGATGCGGTCCGTGGATATCCAGACCGGGCAGGAAGTAAAGGCCACGGTGGAACGTTCCGATGTCTGTGCCACGCCGGCGGCGGCGGTCATCGGGGAGGCGGTCGTCGCGGTCGAGCTGGCGAAGGCGTTGCTCGACAAGTTCGGCGGCGACAGCGTGCGCGAGTTAAAGCGCAACGTGGAAAGCTACCGCGAAGCTTGCCAGCGGTGGTAGCGTGGGAGACGTCTGAAGTTGGCGCTCACAGAACGCCGCTACAGGAACGACCGGATTACACCTGCTTCTTCAGTTCCAGCTTGGCGATCTTGCCGGTGGCCGTTCTTGGTAGGGCTTCCACGATGCGGATTTCACGGGGGATTTTGTAGTCGGCGAGACGATCACGGCAGAAGCTTAGAATCTCGCTCGACACAAGTTTTGCGCCTTCAGTCGGGCTAACGAAGGCGATGGGGACTTCGCCGCGCTTCTCGTCGGGCTTCGGGACAACCGCGACTTCGCGAACATTGGGGAACTGGTGCAAGACTTCCTCGATCTCGCGCGGGTACACGTTCATGCCGCGCACCAGCAGCATCTCCTTGCGGCGGTCCACGATGTAGATGTAACCGTCATCATCCTTCTTCCCCATGTCGCCGGTGTGCAGCCAGTTTTCGCGTAGGGCGGCGGCTGTTTCCTCGGCGTGATTGTAATAACCACGCATAACATTCGGACCGCTCACGACGATCTCGCCCACCTGTCCGGCGGGCAGTTCCTGGCCATGGTCGTCGAATATCTTCACCTGCACGTCGGGCAGTGGCAGGCCGACCGAGCCCGCCTTGCGGACGCCGCGGATGGGGTTGAAGGACACCACGGGCGACGCCTCGCTCAGTCCATACCCTTCCAGCAGGGGGAAGTGGAATTTGCGATCGAATCTGGCGAGAGTCTCGCCGGGCAGGGGAGCGGCCCCGGAAACGGCCAGATGCAGTTTCAGCACCCAATGCAGCCAGAAGGGGATTTTGGCGTCCGCCAGCGCCTGGAACAACTGCGGAATGCCCACCAGAATCGTGGCGCGGTTCCGAATGATCTCGCGCATTGCCAGCTTGAACGGCTGGACGGATTTGATCAACACGATACCCGCGCCGACCGAAAGCGGGGTGAAGATGCACACGGTCAGCATGAAGCTGTGAAACATCGGAAGCAGGAGGGTGAGACGGTCGGCTTTCGTTGGTTCAAGGGCCTTGATGCAACTGCGGACGTTGGTGGCGATGTTGCCGTGCGTCAGCATCGCGCCCTTGGATTTGCCCGTCGTGCCGGAGGTGTAGATGATCACGGCGAGGTCCGTCGGCTGGATAGGAGACCAGTTTGGCGCGCTGGTTTGAGTACCTTGCCCAAGGTCCGCCAGTGGAACCACGGTAACGCCCTTGACCTTGAAGATTGTCTCGTCAAAATCCGCTGACGTAACCAGGCACTTGAGTTGGCAGTCATCAATGATGTGCTGGATTTCGGGAGCTTTTAAGAATGTATTGATGGGGACCACGGTCGCGCCCGACTTCAAGGCGGCATAGAGCGCGTAAATGAATTCGGGGCTGTTCTTGAGCAGGATCCCCACGCGATCGCCCGGCCGCACGGCGTAGGCGGCTTGCAAACGGGCGCCGTAAGCATGGATACGAGCGGCCAATTCCGCATAAGTGATGCGGTCCTTGCCCCAGAAAATGCAGACCTTGCGCGGCTGCGCTGCCACAATCGATTCCAGGCGGGCGATGACAGTTGGCTCGGTCATAAAGAAACGCGGGCGCTATCTACCAGAGGAACGACTTTTTCTCGGCGACAAGCTGATCACCATTCCAAAGAGTCACGCGCCAGGCGGAGACCGAACCTCCTGCCCGAAAGTCTTCCCTCCGCACCTCGAAAAGATACGCCACGTCTCCATTCGGCGTGTAGGTCTTCTCGAATACCGTGGCGGCCTTGGCCACCTGTCGATACTCGAATTTCACCAGGCTGACGCTGCCGGGTGTCCAGCGGACGTAGAACTCCTCGCGCTGATCCTCGATGGATAGATCCTGAGGCTGGTAACGGAAGCGCGAGGCCTGGTCATAGCCGAAAAATGCTTTTTCGTCTGCGGGACCGACGTCCTGGAGCCGTGTCCGGCTGCTGACCTCGACCACACGTGGTGTCGTGGTGGAACAGCCGAAGGTGAGGAGGGTCAGCACGGCGGCAAGAACAGCAAGACGGAGCGGATTAAATGTGATGTGGTCGTTCATTCGCGGCAACCCTCGACGATGACGGTAATTTCACCTTTGACGGAGCGGTTCTCAAGCTTTTTCAGGATGGCGGCGAGGTCGCCGCGGAGGATCTCCTCGAATTTCTTGGTCAACTCGCGGGCGACGACGGCGCGGCGATTGCCGAGCTGATCATGCATGTCCTGGAGGCTCTTCACGAGGCGGTAGGGCGACTCGAAGAAGACCAGCGCGTAGGGCAGGGGAGCCAGGCGAGTGAGGGCGTTACGGCGCTGCCCGGATTTGTGCGGGAGGAAGCCGTAGAACATAAAATGCCCGCCGCCGAGCCCGCTGCCGGTCAGTGCCATGGTGATGGCCGAGACGCCGGGGATGACCTCCACGGCGATACCGGCATCGATGGCGGCACGGATCAGGCGCTGGCCCGGGTCGGAGACGGTGGGCATCCCCGCATCCGAGACCAAGGCGATGCTGCGGCCCTGCTGCAGCTCCTTGAGCAATTCGGCGGTACGTTTGGCCTCGTTGAACTCGTGGTAGCTGACAAGGGGTTTCCTGATCGAATGGCGGGCCAATAGCATCCCCGTGTGGCGGGTGTCCTCGGCGGCCACGAGGCTGGAATCCCGCAGCACCCGCAGGGCACGGAGCGTGATGTCCTCCATGTTGCCAATGGGAGTGCCGACGATAAAGAGCCTGCCAGAAGACATGCGGCGACTCTATTGAGTCGGCGGGGAAAAAACAAGAGCGGGGCTGGCGGATCACAGGCAGGGACGCCTGCGCCACCGATTGAGTCGGAGGGGGAAAAGAAAGAGGCCAGTCTTTCGACTGGCCTCTCAGAAACACACCAAGGGTTTATCGCTGTGTACTGCAACTTATTTTGGCGCGGGCTTCGGAGGTCCGGTCCCCTTAAGCGCGCAGAGCTACTACGGCCCGAATTTACCCAGGTACATGTCGAACCCGCCGGCGGAGAGCTGACTGCCGCCACCCAGATCGATCGAGGTCATGAAACTCCCCGTCGTGAACACGTTGCCGGTGGAGTCCGAGGCCA